>NZ_BAAAMU010000064.1:2386-62349 GCF_039529435.1 Nonomuraea maheshkhaliensis | reverse complement strand
GGGCCGCCCGGGGTCAGGCGGCCGGCCAGGTCGGGATCGGCCAGGGAGGCGTCCCTGTTGATCGCCTCGAAGTACCGGCAGGCGGCCCGGCCCATGTCGCCCTCGCCCATGAGGGCCCTGGCCGCGAGGATGCCCAGCCTGGGCGGGTAGCCGGGCTCGGCCAGCAGGGGTTCGAGCGCGGCCAGCGCGGGTCCGTACGCGCTCTGCCGGACGAACGCCTCGGCCAGGCCGGCGATGATGTCGGGGTTCTTGGGCGCGAGCACGAGCGCGGCGCGGAATTCGGCCTCGGCCTCGGCGAGGTACCCCTTGGCCAGGAGCTGCCCGGCGAGGTGCTGGCGCAGGGGGAAGTTGTCCGGAGACAGGCGCGCCGCCTCGCGGAGGGCCTGAAGGCCGGCATCGTCCGACACGTGCCGTTCCCTTCTGTCGCGGTTTCGGTCTTGTCGAGTTACGCAAGATACCGAAATATCGCCCTACCTGCCGTTCTCCTGGATCACGACGTAGGGAAGAGGGGCAGACCGTGCGAGCCGCTTCACGACGTGCGGAAGAGCGGCGAACGTGCGAGTCGCTTCACGGCGCCGTGCGGAAGAGGCGGAGGCGGTCCTCGCCGATCCGCTCGCGCAGTGCGTGGTCCTCCACGCCGAGCCCCTCCCCGGGCGCCAGGGCGAGCACGCCCACCTTCCCCACGTGCCGGTTGAACTGCACGGCGCGGGCCGCCTCGCCCGTCCGCTCCAGCGGGTAGACGGCCGAGAGCGTGGGATGGATCAGGCCGAGCGAGATCAGCCGGTTGACCTCGTGGCATTCCTGGTAGTTCGCGCCGTGGGAGCCGATGATCCGCTTGAGCTTCATCCACAGGTGCCGGTTGTCGTATGTGTGCTCGTACCCGCTGGACGACCCGCACGTCACCACCGAGCCGCCGCGCCTGGCCACGTACACGGAGGCGCCGAACGTCTCCCTGCCTGTGTACTCGAACACGATCGCCGGATCCTCCCCCACCAGCCGCCGCACCTCCGCGCCCAGCCGCCGCCACCCCTTCTCGTCCGACAGGTCCTCGAACTGCGAGCGGTCGATCACGTACGGGCAGCCCATGCGGCGCAGCAGGTCCGCCTTCTCCCGCGAGCTGACGACGCCGACGGGGATGCCGCCGCCGTTGCGTACGAGCTGCACGCCGTACCCGCCGAGGCCGCCCGTCGCGCCCCACAGCAGCACCACGTCCCCCTGCTTCATCCGCGCGCCGCGCTCGCCGACCAGCATCCGGTACGCGGTCGAGGCGCACAACATGTTGCAGGCCGCCTCCTCCCAGGTCAGGTGGCGCGGTTTCGGGAGCAGCTGGGTCGCCTTGGCCACGGCGAAGTCGGCCAGGCCGCCGAAGTTCGTCTCGAAGCCCCAGGCCCGCAGGTCGGCCGCCAGCATGCCGTCCTGCTGGCCGGCCGGGTCCTCGCCGTCCACGTACGCGGGGCTGGTGACCACGCGGTCGCCGGCCCGCCAGCGGCGCACCGCCCGGCCGGTCCTGACGATCACCCCCGCCGCGTCCGAGCCGAGCACGTGGGTCGGCAGGTCGTGTCTCGGGTCCGTACGCCCGAAGCGCTCCAGGAACGCGAACGTCGGGACCGGCTCGAACGTCGCCGACCACACGGTGTTGTAGTTGATCGCGCCGGCCATCACCGCGATCAGGACCTCGTCCTCGGCGAGCTCCGGCATGGGCACCTCGCCGACGTGCAGTGTCCTGCGCACGTCCTTGTCCTGGTCGTGCTGGTCGAACGTGCCCACGTCGTCCTTGCGCAGGTGCGCGGCCCGGTAGACCGTGGGCACCTCCAGGCGCTCCAGCTCAGCGCCCTCCGCCCCGGCCACCACCGCCTGCGCCAGCTCGTGCCCTTTGGCCGGTACTCGGGCTCGTGTCACAGCAGTCCTCCCAGATGCTCGGCGACGACCTCGACGTGCGGCGGGTCGAGCAGGTTGAGGTGGTGCGACCCGGGGACCTCGACGATCTCCAGGTCGGTCGCGTACGGGCCGAAGCCTCTGGCCGGATCCGCCTCGTGCGCGTACCGGAAGTCACGCACCGCCCAGGGCGCGGGCTCCGTGGACCGGTAGAGGACGACCCTGCCGTGGTACGGGGCCGGGCGGTAGCGCTCGATGGCCCTCGTGTCCTGGTGGGAGGCGAGCTGGTGACGCAGGATCGACGGAGGCAGCGCCGCCGGCGCCCCCGACTCGGCCATCCTGGTCCTGACCAGCTCCATCCGCTCCTCCTCCGTCGCCAGGCCCAGCAACTCGGCCGCTTCGAGGCGGACGCGCACGTCGTAGGTCCGTCGCAGGTAGGCCGCGAAGTCCACGTACCGCCGCGCCTCGGCCTCCCGCCGCACCGCCTCGGGCACCGGCTCGGGCAGCCCCGAGTCGATCATGACCACCAGCTCCACCTCACCGCCGAGCCGGTGCGCGATCTCGAACGCCAGGATCCCGCCGAACGACCATCCACCCAGCCGGTACGGGCCCTGGCAGGTGTCCTTGATCGCTTGGGCGTAGTGGGCGGCGCGCTCGGGGATGCCCATGACGCCGTCGCCGTTCAGGCGTTCCAGCCCTTCCGGACCCTCCAGACGTTCCAGACCCAGGACCGGGGCGGGGAGACGGTCGGCCAGCAACGCGTACACGCCGGTGGTGCCTCCGGCGGGGTGGGCCAGGAAGAGCGGGTGTCCCGTGCGGGCGGGGCCGTTCAGTGGGCGGATCGGCTCGCGGCCCGCCACGGCCTCGTCCATCTCCCGTACGACGTCGGCCAGCGCCTCCACACTCAGCGTGGGCGCGGTGGCGGGCCGCTCGGCCGGCAGAGGGAGCGGCCTGCCGAGCTCCCGACCGAGAGCGTCGAGCACCTGGGGCAGGACATCGGACGTGACGATCTCAGATAAGCCCGGCTCTCGCCCGAGCAGGTTGCCCACCGCCCGCACCACCTGCCGCTCCGCCGCATCCCGCGCCCCGACCCCAGCGCCGCCCTCGACCCCTGTCCCGCCCTCGCCTCCAATGCCTCTCCCGCTCTGTGCCTCGGCTCCAGCGCCGTCCTTGCCATGAACCCCGTCCTTGGCCCCAGCCGACGCTAAGCGACCGGCAGCCCTTGGTGTCGGTTCCTGGTCGGTGGTGAGCATGCGGGCCAGCGTTCCCAGGGTGGCGCCCGTGAGCAGCGGGGCGGTGGCGATCGTGACGCCGAAGTCGTGCTCGATGATGCCGCGAAGCCGGGTGGCCGACAGCGAGTCCAGGCCCAGGTCTGTCAGCACCACGTCCGCGCCCAGCCGCCCCGCCTCCACGCCCAGCACCGTCGCCACCCGATTCCCGAGAGCGTCCAGAACCTCGGCCGGTGTGAGCCCGGCGGGGTCCAGAGCAGGGCGCTGGGCAAGGTGCCGAGCGGGGTGCTGGGCCAGGTGCCGAGCAGAGTCATGGGCGAGGTGCCGAGCAGAGTGATGGGCGGGATCGCGCGCTGGGTCTCGGATGACGAGGGCCGACCCGCGTGATGCCGAAGAGTGCGAGAAGTGCGGGAACTGGGCGAAGTGCGAGAAATACGGCATGTGGGTTATGGCGGGGAACAACTCGGTTGCCCGGTCAACATCGATCTTGACCACGCCTGCTGACAACCCCCGCTGGATCAACGCCTCCAGCGCCTCGATGCCCTCCTCCGCCGTCAGCGGGTCCACAGCGGGCAGCGCACCGGCAGCCGTACCCGCCCACGGCCCCCAGGCGATGCTGATCCCCGGCAACCCCTGCGCCCTGCGCAGCTCGCAAAGCCCGTCCAGCCAGGCGTTCGCCGTCGCGTACGCCGCCTGCCCAGGAGACCCGAGCAGCCCGGCCGCCGACGAGAACGTCACCCACCAGTCCAGGTCCAGCGCCGCCGTCGCCTCGTGCAGCCGCAGAGCGCCGTCGACCTTGGCGGCCCACACCCGTTCCAGGCTCTCCGGGTCGAGGTCGGACACCAGGCGGTCGTCCAGGACCCCGGCCGCGTGGATCATCCCGCGCAGTCGTACCCCTCCGGCCGTCGCCGTCGCCACCAGCCGCTCCGCCGTCCCCGGAGCGGCCAGGTCACCCGTCACCACAAGGTGCTCGCAGGACGCCTCGGAGCGGCCGTTCAACACGATCCGAGTGGCACCGCGCCCGGCCAGCCACCGAGCGACGAGCCGACCGAGCCGGCCGGTCCCGCCGGTGATGATGTACGCACCCGGCCCGACGACGCGCGTCACCCGGCCGGCCGGTAACGGGACACGGCACAACCGAGCCACATGGCGAACCCCACCACGCCATGCCACTTCGTCATCCGCCCGGAGTGCCGGCCCGCGCAGGACCGGCTCGACGGCCGAATCGGCAACCGGATTTGCGATCGGCTCGGCGGACAGGTCGGCGGCGAGGTCGGTGAGGTCGTCGAAGTCCACGAGTCGGGCGCGGGCTTCAGGGCGTTCCAGGGCGAGCACTCTGATCAGGCCGCGCAGCGCCGCCGGTCCCGGGTCGGGGTGCTCGCCCTCCCGCACCGCCTGCGCCCGTTCGGTCGCGATCACCACCCGGGCCCCCTCGGCGACCAGGGCGGCGACCCGGAGCATGACTCGCCGCACCCCGGCCGGGTCCAGTTCGCGCGACGGCAACACGACCACCGCCCGACCACGCATCCCCTCAGCCCCGCCGAACGCCTGGAGGGGGACAGCGGATCGGCCGAGCTCCCCGGGCCAGCCGAGATCCCCGAGTTCGCCGAGATCTCCGGGCTCACCGCCGAGCAGTGAGCGGAGCCGCTCCGCCCGTGCGTCCCCCTCATCGGCCGCGACGATCCACCCACCGACCGAGCCGACCCCAGGCAGACCAACCGAACCGACCCGATCGAGCGGGTTCAGAGGTGCGGGGATCCAGGTGCGTGCGGTCAGCTTGGTGGCGAGTTTGGTGGGCGCTGGGGATGGAGTTGTGGTCTCGATGCCCGACAAAGCGCCGTTTGCCGCCACGTGCGCGATCCTCGCCAACCCGGGCGCCCGCTCCGCCGTGCCGGGGCCAGGCGTCCGCTCCGCCGTACCAAGGGTGCCCTCCGTCGTGCCGGGGGTGAGGTGGGCGGTGGCGTGGAGATGCCAGGAGCCGGCGGCGTTCTTGGTGGAGAGTTTGATCACGTCGCCCGTCAGCATGATCATGGCCCGGGCGGGCAGGGGCAGCAGGGCGTGCAGGACGACGTCGTGCAGTTCCGTCTCCCCGTACGCCTCCAGGGCGGCGGTGTGGAGCAGGGCCGCCATGGCCTCGATGCGGAGTACGCCGGTGCCGTCTGCGTGGAGGGTCCACACGTGGCCGTCGGGGGTTTCGAGGTGCTGGCGGCGGGCGGCGGTCCAGTGGCGGGTGTGGTGCCAGGGTGGGGGCGGTACGTCCACTACGCGGCCACGGATGCGTGGGGTGATGGCGGCGGCGGCATGGGCCACCTGGGTCCGGAAGTCGCCCGTGGTGATCAGCGCGTCCGCCGGGAGGGTGTCGCGGAGCGCGTCGGTCAGCAGGGGGCGGGGGCTGAGCTCGGTGAAGAGGGTGTTGCCGTCCTCGGCCGCAGCACGTACGGCCTGCATGAGGCGGACGGGGCGGCGCACGCCGGCGGCCCAGTACGCGGCCTCGAACGTGGGCGTCTCCCGAGGATCGGCGAAGACCACCGAATAGTACGGAAGCACCGGCTTGCCCCCGGCGATGCCCGCCAGCTCCTCCCTGAGCACCGGAAGCAGCGGCTTGACCTGCGGCGAGTGCCCGGCGCCCTCGGCCGTGAGCGTCCTGGCGAACCCGCCCCGCGCCGCCACCTCGGCCGCGAACTCCGCCACCCGCTCCCGTTCCCCCGTCACCACGCTCTGGCCGGGCGCGGAGTACACGGCGACGTGCAGGCCGTCCGGCACCTCCGTCGCGCTCACGCCCACGACGGCCATGGCCCCGCCGCCGACCAGGCCGCCGAGGAGGCGGGCCCGCGTACAGATGACCTTGACCGCGTCCCGCACCGGAAGCCCGCCCGCCACCACGGCCGCCGCCACCTCGCCCATGGAGTGACCGATCACGGCGGCGGGCTCGAACCCGTAGGCGCGCCACAGCCGCGCGAGGGCGAGCTGGGCGGCGAAGGTGATCGGCTGGATCGCGGCGACGCCTTGGGGGTTTTGGTCGTATACGTCCACCCCGGCGTCGGCGAGGAGCGGGGCGAGGGTGTCGATCGTGTGGCGGTAGGCGGGCTCGGTGTCGTACAGGTCGAGGGCGGGAGGGCGGGGGTGGTAGCCGCCGAAGACCCACACCGGCCCCTTGGCCTTCGCCGTCGGGACGGGGTGCACGTCGCGCAGCCGTTCGGCCAGTTCCTCGGCGTTCGCGGCCACCACGGCCGCGCGGAACCGGCCGGGGTCCGCTCGCCTGGCCAGGGTGTGAGCGACATCCCTGAGGTGGGCTGAGGGACGCCAGGCGGCGAGGGTGCGGGCGTGCTCACGGACCCTGTCCTCGGTGGGGCCGGTGAGCAGGAAGACATGCGAGGCGGCGGCCGTCTCGGTGGCGGCCGTCCCGGTGTCCGGAGTCTCGGTTTCCGGCTTCCTTTCGACGTACGCGTGTACGACCACGTGGGCGTTCGTGCCGCCGAAGCCGAACGCCGACACCCCCGTCCGGGCGTCCCGTCTGGGCCAGGGGGTGGGCTCGGTGACCACCCGGAGCGTGTCCCAGGGGATGTGCGGGTTGGGGCGGTGGAAGTGCAGGCTGGGCGGGATCATGCCGTGGTGCAGGGCGAGGACGGTCTTGATGAGGCCGGCGATCCCGGCGGCGGCCTCCAGGTGGCCGAGGTTCGTCTTCGCCGAGCCGAGCAGCACCGGCGTGCGGACGGCGGCGGCGATGGCGCGCGCCTCGATCGGGTCCCCGAGGTACGTGCCGGTGCCGTGGGCCTCGATGTAGTCGGGGCCGCGGTCCGCGTACACCTGCCGTAACAGCGTCTCCTGCGCCTCGGGGTTGGGGGCGACCAGGCCGTTGGAGCGGCCGTCCTGGTTGACGGCGGTGGCCCCGACGAGGGCCAGCACCCGGTCTCCGTCCCGTACGGCGTCCGCCAGCCGTTTGAGCACCACCACCCCGCACCCCTCGGCCCTGACCATCCCGTCCGCCGAGGCGTCGAACGCCTTGCACCTACCGTCGGGAGCGGTGCCGCCGCCTCGGTCGAAGGCGACGGTGATCACGGGGGACAGCAGCAGGTTCACGCCGGAGGCGAGCGCCAGGTCGCATTCGCCCGAGCGCAGTCCGGACACGGCCAGGTGGGTCGCGACGAGGGAGGAGGAGCAGGCGGTGTCCACGGCCAGGGAGGGTCCGCGCAGGTCGAGGAGGTAGGACAGGCGGTTGGGGGCGATGCCGGGCGAGGCTCCCGTGGCTGTCCAGGCGTCGACGGAGGCCAGGTCGGAGGCGGTCAGGTGTGCGTACTCGTTGCCGGAGATCCCGGTGAACACCCCGGTGCGCGTGCCGGCCAGCGAGCCGGGGGCGATGCCCGCGTGTTGGAGGGCCTCCCAGGCGGTCTCCAGGAGCAGCCGCTGCTGCGGGTCCATGGCCGCCGCCTCGCCCGGCGCGATGCCGAAGAACTCGGCGTCGAACCCGGCCACGTCGTCGAGAAACCCGCCGTGCCTGGTGACGCCCCCCAGGACCGCCTCGGTACGCGCCGTTCCGTCGTCGAACGCCTCCCACCGCCCCTCCGGCACCTCGCCGACCGCGTCCCGCCCGCCGATCAGCAGTTCCCAGTACGCGGCGGGCCCGTGCGCGCCGGGAAACCGGCAGCCGACCCCAATCACGGCAACCGGCTCGGTAGAGGTGCTGGTGGCGATAACGGCAGAGGGAGCACCGGAAGCCGGAGCGGGCGTGGCCGCGGATATGGGCTCGGCGGGAGTGGTGGAGGCCCGTGCGGCGGCGCTGGGGGCGGGCGCGGGCACGGCGGGCACGGCAGGGGGCGCGGCGGGGGTGGGGGTGGCGGGGGTGGGCGCGGTGGGGGTGGGAGGGTCGATGGCGGTGAGGGCGGGGATCAGGCGGTTGATCGTCGGGTGGTCCCACAGGAGGGTCGGGCTCAGGTCCCGACCCACCAGCTCGCCCAGCTCCCCCGCCACCGCCACCGCCTCGCGCGACGACAGCCCGTACTCGCCCAGCGGCCGATCGGGATCCACGTGCTCGCCGAGCCGCGACACGAGGAAGCGTCGGAGCTCGCCCTCGCCGGGTACGTCCATGGACCACTCCCATGCCTCAGGGGGATCGGCCAAGATACCCACCTGTCCGGGGTGAGGGTCAGGTCCGTGCGGAACAATCCTCGGTCGTTATTTATCACGCGAGTGATGATTTATCCGGTACGGCGTAACGAGGGCCGAAATTTCGTTACCAGGGTCATAGAACGCTCGCCGCCCACCGCCTAGCCTCGCCTGCACCCACCGGTGAAGGGGCTCCGACCATGCGCGGCATGCTGGCTCTGGCGACGACGACGCTGCTCCTCCTCGTATCCGGAACCGCCTCGGCGCACGCCGCACCCGCCCTCACCCCGGCCCACGCCGGACCCGCACACGCCGACCCCGACTGGTCGCTCGTCCCCGACCACCCCACAGACCCGCGGCCCACCGCGAAACCGACCAAAGCCGCAGGCCCCCTCCCCTGGCAGCCGGCACTCCCTGGCCCCGCCCGCGTCGTCCGCGAGCGCCGTCTCGACCCCCGCACCCTCGACGTCCTCATCTCCTCCCGTGCGGTCGGCCGCATGCTCCCCGTCCGCCTCCTCCTCCCCCGAGGCTGGTCGAGGAGCGCGAAACGGACGTGGCCCGTCCTCTACCTGCTGCACGGCGGAGCCGACGACTACACCTCGTGGACGCGAATGACCGACGTCACCAAGCTCACAGCCGCCCTGGACGCCATCGTCGTCATGCCGGAGGCGGGCCGGGCCGGCAACTACAGCGACTGGCACAACGGCGGCAGAGGCGGCGCGCCCGCGTGGGAGACGTTTCACACCGACGAGGTGCGCCGGCTGCTGGAGCTCGGCTACCGGGCCGGGACCCGTCGCGCCGTCGCGGGCCTGTCGATGGGCGCGTACGGAGCCGTCAAGTACGCCGCCCGCCACCCAGGCATGTTCCGCTTCGCCGGCGCCTACAGCGGCATCTTGGCCACCCGGCTGCCCGGCATCCCCGCACTCATCATGAACGCCCAGGCCAGCGAGAAGCAGGACCCGACGGCGCTGTGGGGCGACCCGAGGCGGGACAAGCGGGTCTGGGCCGCGAACGACCCCATGGCCCTGGCCGGCAACCTGAGAGGCGTGCGCCTCTACCTGTCCAGCGGCACCAACAGCTTCAACGGCCCGCTGGACAAACCGGGCTCACCCTGGCATCCGGCGCACCTGGGCGAGCCGGTGTCGGCGTACACGGGCAAGGCTCTGAGCGAGCGGCTCAAGCGGCTCGGCATCCCGCACACCCTGCACCTGTACGGCAACGGCACGCACACCTGGCCGTACTGGATCAGGGAGTTCAAGACCTCGTACCCGATGATCCGCGCGGCGCTCGGCGCATGAGACGAGCGGACGGGCCGGCGCCGCACGGCGACCCCGGCCCGCGTCAATCCGTTCCGCGAAGCACGTTCCGCGAAGAACGTCCCGCAAGAAGGACGTCTCTACGGGACGTCGAACGTCTTGCGGTTGTTCGCCCCGATGACCTCGATCCCCTTGGTGCCGAGGATGCCGTCGAGCGGCAGCGACACCGTGTAGGGAGCCGTGGCGGGCAGGCCGATGCCCGACAGCGAGCCGACGACCTCGATCCCCCAGTACTCCGGCTGCTTGATGTAGATCAGCGGAGAGAGCGAGACCTTCATGTTGAGGTAGGGCTTGGTGCCGCTGACGATCAGGATGAACGTCCTGGGCACGATGCCCGGCACGACCCTCGCCTCCTCGAAGTCGACGAGCCGCACGGACGCCGCCTGCGGGTTGTCGATGAAGCTCTCGGTCATGGTGGATCCCCCTTCGTGAGATGGACATGTACCCCCGAAGGTCACGGCCGGCAGCTCCCCGCTCCCGTCCGTGGCCTCGCGGGTTCGAAACTCTCACGCACCGTGGGGGCGGGCAACGACCACTCCGGACGGTTACGGGACCCTGACCGTAAGGCCAGGTCAGGGTGGGTTACACCCTCCTGAACACCACCAGTTCGCTGCGATAGTCAGGTCCGATCGGCTCCCACGCGGCGGGCCTGATGCCGGAGGCCATGAGGGTGGAGCCGTACCAGCGGGAGCCGTCCCGCTCCAGCTCGTACCGGGCGTCCGGGTCGAGCCCGGTCAGCCGAAGCCGGCGCGGGCCGCGCTTGGCGTTGCCGAGCGGGTTGTAAACGAGCACCGCCACCTGGTCGTCGTGCACGTACTGGACGGCCGAGCGCTCCGCTCCCGGCGTGCCGGCCAGGCGGTACTGCCGGCCGTGCTGCACGGTCGCGCGCACGTGCTTGTACTGGGCGATCAGCTCGGCGGCCGCCTCCAGCTCACCGGAGGTCCACTCGTCCAGGTTGCCGCCGATGCCGAGCACGCCCGCCATGGCCACGTGGAAGCGGTAGCGCAGCGGCATCGAGCGCCGGGTGGTCGGGTTGGGCGTGTCGGTGACCCAGGCGGACATGGCGCTGGCCGGGTAGAGCTGGGAAAAGCCGTGCTGGATGTTCTGCCGGTCGCGGGCGTCGGTGTTGTCGGACGGCCACACCTCGTCGGTGTAGCGCAGGATCCCGAAGTCGACCCGGCCGCCGCCGCCCGAGCAGGACTCGATCCGCAGGCCCGGGTGGCGTTCGCGCAGCCGGGCCATGACCTCGTAGACGCCGCGCGTGTGCTCGATCCAGATCCGGTCCTGCGACTGCTCCTTCTCCGGCCAGCCCGCCTGGGTGAACGGGCGGTTCATGTCCCACTTGAGGTAGTCGAGATCGAGTTCGGTGACGAGCCCGTCAAGCCAGCCGACCGCCCACTCGCGGACGTCCTCGCGGGCGAAGTTGAGCACGAGCTGCTGGCGCTTCTCGTCCCTGCGGCGGTGCTCCAGGTGCAGGGCCCAGTCGGGGTGGGCGCGGTAGAGCTCGCTCTCCTTGCTGAGCCCCTCGGGCTCGACCCACAGCCCGGCGCTCATGCCGAGGTCGCGGATGCCGTCGAACATGGAGCGCAGCCCCTCGGGGAAGCGCTCGCGGTGCGGGAACCAGTCGCCCAGCGAGGTGGTGTCGTCGTCGCGCCGGCCGAACCAGCCGTCGTCCATCACGAACAGCTCGACGCCGATCGAGGCGGCCGTCTTAGCCAGGGCGAGCTGGTGCGCCTCGGTGACGGCGAACGTGGTCGCCTCCCACGAGTTGTAGAGCACCGGCCGTTCCTCGGCGGGGGTGGGCAGCACGTGCCGGCGGGCGTACTCGTGCCAGGCCCTGCTGGCGGCGCCGAATCCGCCGTCGGTGTAGAGGCCCAGGACGGGCGGCGTGACCAGCTCCTCGCCCGGCGCGAGCGTCCAGCGCACGCCGTCGTGGCCGAAGCCGCCCGTGACGCTCACCCCGCCCTCGGGGCGGTGCGTGGTGGTCAGCCGCCAGCTTCCGCTCCAGGCCAGGGCCAGGCCCCAGACCTCGCCGTGCTCCTCGGTGGTCTCCCCCGCGTCGATCATGATCCACGGGTTCGCGGTGTGGCTGGTGATGCCCTGGCGGCTGGTGAAGACCAGCTCGCCGACCGGCAGCGGGCCGCGCTGGAGCTGCGACTCCTCGGCCCACGCGCCGAAGACGCCGCTGTAGCGGTAGGTGTCGGCGTCCGGGATGAACCAGTTGCCCGAGTCGAGCCGGGTGACGGCGGCGTCGGTGCCGGTCCGGACGGTGGTCCAGCGTTCGATGACGTCGGTGCCGGCGCGCACCCGTACGGACAGCACGACCTCGAACGGGTGGTGGGCGTCGGCCAGCACCAGGTCCAGCCGCTCGGCCCCGTCGCCCTCGTCGCGCACCTCGGACCTGACGAAACGCAGCTCCACCGATCGCACGTGGCCGAAGGCGACCTGGAGGGACGGCGCTCCCCAGCGCTTGCCACCGTCGACCGGCAGCAGTTCCTCGACCTCCGACGGCGTGGAGAAGCTGGAGACGTGCCGCCGCGGCAGGTCGGTCACCTGGCGGGCGGCCTCCGGTCCGAGCCGCGGTCCCCAATAGGTCTGCCGCGGCGCGGCCTCACCGGTTTGCGGGTCGATCACCACGCCTATGACGTACGTGGAGCCGGGCGTGGTGAGCGCCCAGTGCTGGTCGTCGAGCGGGATTACGGGCATCGGCGTCCCCCGGGACTGCTGGATCGATCAGGCCGCTGGAGACTAACCCGCATTAGTGCACGAGGTCAATGAAAGGCTGGAGGAGCTGCAAGCCCATACCTCCTCTTCGTGATCTGTGCCACTCATTTACTTGACAGCATGAACATATAAGCCCAACCATGGGGCCCGTGTTCTCACACACCGAGACCGAGTCTGTGCGGCTCACCGACGCCATGCGATCGGTGTTCGTCGAGCTGCTCGTGCACGGCCCCCTGTCGAGGGCGGAGGCGGCACGGCGGCTCGCCCTGTCGCCGTCCGCGCTCACCAAGCTGACCAAGCCGTTACTCGAGGCGGGCTACCTGCTGGAGGCGACCGGCGAGGGTCCGGCGACCGTCGGGCGGCCCTCCCAGCCGCTGCAGGTGGACGCCTCGCGCATGTCGTTCGTCGGCATCAAGCTGACCTCCGACGAGTTGTTCGCCGTACGCACCGACCTGGCCGCCACCGTCCAGGCGGAGACGTCGAAGCCGCTCGCGGACCACGAGAGCGACCACGTGCTCGGCCAGATCGTCGAGGTGGTCGAGGAGCTGGCCGAGCCCGGCCGGCCCCTGTCGGCCGTCGGAATAAGCCTGGCCGGCATCGCCACACCCAGCGACCCCGTCGTGCACACCTCCCCCTTCCTCGGCTGGAGCAAGCTACCGCTGGCCACGCTGGTGGAGGAGGCCGTGTCCGTGCCCACGGTGCTCGACAACGATGTCAGGGCGCTGACGGCCGTGCAGCAGTGGTTCGGCGAGGGCGTGGGCCACTCGTCGTTCGCGCTGGTCACGGTCGGCGCCGGGATCGGCTGCGGGCTCGTCGTCGGCGACCGGCTGGTCACCGGGCAGTCCGGCGCCACCGGGCTGGTCGGTCACCTCCAGATCGACGACCGCGGGCCCATGTGCGAGCGCGGCCACCGCGGCTGCGCCCGCGCGTACGCCACCTCCCCCTCCATCCGCCGCTCGATCGCCACCACCCTCGACCGGCCCGAGCTCACCTTCGACGACTGCCTGAGCCTGGCCGCCGACGGCCACCCCGTCGCACGCCGCGTGCTCGACGAGGCCGGGGCCGCCCTGGGCCAGGTCGTCGCCACCGTCGCCAACCTCACGGGCCCAGAACTGGTCGTCCTGTCCGGCGAATCCGTCCACATGTACGACATCTGCGCCGGCGCGTTCCACTCCGCGCTGGCCCAGCACACCCATTGGACGGCCACCCCCGTACGGGTGGCCGTCAAGCCCTTCGCCTTCAACGAATGGGCCAGGGGAGCGGCAGTCACCGCTCTCCAGCATCTGCTGCTGCACCGCTGATCTACCGCCGGCGGGCACCTGGAGGTCTGATGACCAGTGATACCGTCCGCGCCGCCCCCCGCACCACGCCCGGGACAGTGCTCCACCCTCCGCCTTCCTCATTCCGACAACGCCTGGGCGATCTGCCCGTCGCGCTCATGTTCGTCCTGCCCGCGACCATCGGTTTCGCCCTCTTCTACCTCTGGCCCGCGCTCCGCGGCGCGTACCTGAGCCTGACCAAGTTCAACGTCCTCACCCCGCCGACCTTCATCGGGCTGGAGAACTACGAGCGGCTCTTCGGCGACCGCCTGTTCTGGAACGCGCTGAAGGTCACCGCCGAGTACGTGGTGCTCAACATCGCCAGTCAGACCGTGGCCGCGATGGTGCTGGCGGTGCTGATGTACCGGCTGACGAAGTCGATGATCGTCCGTGGCGTCGTGCTGCTGCCGTACCTGGTCGCCAACGTGGTCGTCGCCCTCGTCTGGTACTGGATGCTCGACTTCCAGATCGGCGTGGTCAACAACGTGATCGAGTGGTTCGGGCTCGACCGGGTGGCGTTCTTCGGCTCCGACTGGGCGATCCCGACCATCGCCGGGATCAACACCTGGCGGCACACCGGCTACACGGCGCTGCTCATCTTCGCCGGCCTGCAGACGATCCCGCCCAGCGTGTACGAGGCCGCCGCCATCGACGGGGCCTCGGAGTGGAAGACGTTCTGGCGGGTCACGCTGCCGCTGCTGCGCCCGGTCATGGCGCTGGTCATGGTGCTCAGCGTCATCGGCTCGTTCCAGGTCTTCGACACCATCGCCGTCACCACGGCGGGCGGGCCGATCAACGCCACCCGCGTCATCTACTTCTACATCTACGACATGGCGTTCACCCGGTTCAACTTCGGTTACGCCGCCGCTCTGTCGTCCGTGCTGTTCGTGCTGCTCGCCGGGATCGCCTATCTCCAGATGCGTCTGTCGCGGGCGGGCGAGTCGGATCTGAAGGGGTCGTGATGGGCTCGATCCGCTGGGGGCGGGTGGCCGGGTGGGCGGTGCTCGTCGTGGTCATGCTGGTGACGCTCTTCCCGTTCTACTGGATGTTGCGTACGTCCTTCTCCAACACCCGCGCGCTGGCCGGCGGCGCCTCCGACCTGCTGCCCGTGGACTTCACGCTCGGCGCCTACCGCCGGGTGCTGGGCCTGTCGAGCACGGCCGAGGCGATCGCCGAGGGCGGGTCGGGCGGCACCGTCAACTTCTGGCTCTACCTGCGCAACTCGATCGTCGTCTCCACCCTGACCACGTTCGGCCAGGTCTTCTTCAGCTCGATGGCCGCCTACGCCTTCTCCCGGCTGCGCTGGCCCGGCAGGAACGCCTTGTTCTCCGTCTTCGTCACCGCGCTCATGGTGCCGCCGATCTTCACCACGCTGCCCAACTTCATCCTGATCAAAGAACTGGGGCTGCTCAACACCTACCTCGGCATCGTCCTGCCGCACCTGCTCATGACGCCGTTCGCGGTGTTCTTCCTGCGCCAGTTCTTCCTCGGCATCAACGCCAGCGTCGAGGAGGCCGCGCGCATCGACGGGGCCGGGCACGTGCGCACGTTCTTCCGCATCGTGCTGCCCATGAGCAAGGGGCCCATCGCCACGCTGGCCATCCTCACCTACATCACCAGCTGGAACGACTACTTCTGGCCGCTGCTGGTGGGCAAGGCGGACAACGTCCGGGTGCTCACCGTCGCGCTGGGCATCTTCCGCTCCCAGACGCCGCAGGGCAGCCCCGACTGGGCCGGGCTCATGGCCGCCACCCTCTTCGCCGCGCTGCCGATCATGGTGCTGTTCGCCCTGCTCGGCCGCCGGGTCATCGACTCCATCGGCTACACCGGCGTCAAGTGAGCGCCGTCCCCCCACTCCACGGAAGGTTGTTGTTGTGATGAAGCGTTCTCTCGTCGTCGCCGGAGCGGCGGTGCTGCTGCTGGCCGGCTGCGGCACCTCGGGCTCACCGGAGCCGCAGGCCGCCGGCGGCGGCGGTTCCGCCACGATCGACTACTGGCTCTGGGACGCCGCCCAGCAGCCCCAGTACCAGGCCTGCGCCGACGCCTTCCACAAGGCCAACCCGCAGTACAACGTCAAGATCACCCAGTACGGCTGGGACGACTACTGGAGCACGCTGACCACCGCGTTCGTCTCCGGCACCGCCCCCGACGTCTTCACCAGCCACCTTTCGCGCTACCCCGAGTTCGCCGCCCAGGGCCAGCTCATGCCCATCGACGACTTCGTCGCCAAGGACAAGGTGGACCTGTCGATCTACCAGGACGGCCTGGCCGACCTGTGGGTCACCAAGGATGGCAAGCGCTACGGGCTGCCGAAGGACTTCGACACCGTGGCCGTCATCTACAACACGAAAATGCTCAAGGACGCCGGCATCAAGCCGGAGGAGATGGCCAAGCTCTCCTGGAACCCGCAGGACGGCGGCACGTACGAGAAGGTCATCGCCCGCCTCACCGTGGACAAGAACGGCAAGCGCGGCGACGAGCCCGGCTTCGACAAGACGAAGGTCGCCACGTACGGCATCGGCTCGAACGGCAGCGGCGGCGGCTTCGGGCAGACCGAGTGGAGCATGTACACGATGAGCAACGGCTGGCAGTACGGGGACCAGAACCCGTGGCCGACCAAGTTCAACTACTCCGACCCGAAGTTCAAGGAGACCATCAAGTGGTTCACCGGGCTCATCGAGAAGGGCTACATGCCGAGCCTGGACATCGTGAACTCGGGCGTCGGGATGATCGACTCGTACGGGGCCGGCAAGTACGCCATGGTCACCGAGGGCAGCTGGAACACCAAGACCTTCTTCTCCCTCAAGGACGTCAAGTCGGGCATCGCGCCCACGCCGATCGGGCCGACGGGTAAGCGGGCCAGCCTGTTCAACGGCCTGGCCGACAACATCACGGCGGGCACCGACAACCCGGAGGCGGCCTGGGCGTGGGTGAAGTTCCTCGGCTCGCCCGCCTGCCAGGAGGAGATCGTGGCCAAGCAGGCCACCGTGTTCCCGGCCATCAAGACCGCGACCGCCAAGGCGGAGCAGGCCTTCGCCGACGCCGGCATCGACGTCAAGGCGTTCACCGTGCACGTGGACGAGGGAACCACCCACCTGGCGCCGATCGCCGAGCACTGGGCCGACATCACGGCCACCATGACCGAGACCATGGAGGCGATCTTCTCCTTCAAGAGCGACGTCAACGCTCTCGACCAGGCCAACGAAACCGTCAACGGCCTGTTCGGCTGACCTTCGTCACATGCGCAAGGGGCCGGGCGCCGCTCTCCGAGCGGTTCCCGGCCCCTTGCCGTAGGTCGGATCAGGCGGCGTGCAGGTACACCTGGCCGAAGACCTCCGAGAGGTTCTTCAGGTCGGTGGCCAGGTCCACCTCGGGGTTGGCCGGGTCGTAGACGGTGGCCAGGCGGGCGCGGATCGAGCCGAGCTTCTTGAGCTGGTCCCAGGTGGGGGTGGCGGCCCACTTCTCGCCGTACACCCGGTTGACCTGCCCCTGGTCGTTCTGCCAGCGGCTCCACAGGGTGACCGTCTCGGCCGCGTCGTCCTGCAGCGGGGCGGCGATGCGCTCGGTGATGGTCTTGGTCGCCTGCTCCTCGGTGAGCTGCCCGGCGGTGAAGGCGGCGTCCTCGGCGGCGATCTGGGCGTAGGCGTCCCAGGCGCGGGCCCGGACCTGGATCCACTGGTTGCGCTGCGCCTCGGCGGCGTCGATCTTCCAGGTGGCGTACTCGGTGGCCAGGTGGCCGTTGTCCAGGGCGAGCTGGTCGATGGAGCCCTTGCTCAGCCAGGCGCCGATGCGCTCGGGGTCGAGCAGCGGGTACTTCTTGGTCAGCTCGGCCTTGCAGGCGTCGTTCGAGCCGCAGCCGAGCACCGGCACCACCGTGTGCGCGCTCAGCTTCTTGCCCGGCAACAGCGTGCGCAGCGCGGTCGTGGCCTCGGCGACGAACGCGTCCACCTCGTCGGCGGTGGCGAACGTCTGGTTGTAGCCGAGCTGGGAGGTGAACCTGACCCCCACGACGCCGGGCTGCGCGACGGCCAGCGCGGCGACCTTCCTGGCGGCCTCGTCGAGCTTGCCGGCCTTGTAGTCGTCGGCGAGCTCGGTCTCGATCCAGATCCGCATGCCCGCCGGCGCGACCGTCTTCGCGGCCTTCGCGGCCTTGCCGGCCGGCGTCTCCAGGGCCGACTCCCTCTCGGAGGCGCTGATGCCGTTGGGATCGACGAAGCACTGCTCGCCGTTCTGGCACTCGGGCGTGCCGCCGTCCTCGGCGCCGGGCACGTCGGGGTCGCCGACCTCGTGGGCCTCGCCGTCGCCCTCCATGCCCTCGGTCGGGCACTCGTTGCCCGGAGCGCTGCAGTCGATCGTGATCGGGTCCTGCGGGCCGGCGCCCTTCAGGTTCTCACCGTCGTTGTCGAGCCAGAAGTGGGCGATCTCCAGGGCCTCTTCAGGAGTGGCCATCCAGGTGCAGACGACGTAGGCCGGGGTGTCGGCCGCCATGAGGTCGTTGCAGCTCCTGTCGTCGTCCTCCGACCACGCGGGAACGCCGATGCCGAGGAGCGAGAGGGTGAGTCCGATGATGAAGACCTGCCGTAGCCGCCGTCTCATGGCACCTTACTTCCAGGGGGTGATCGTGGGCATATGCACACTATCCGCACGATCAACAACGTTCAATGAGATCCACCGCATTCTTCACGCCGTCCTCGACGCGGAGTAGCCGCCCCAGTTGCGCGGCTTTTTCTTGATATTTCAGTACGGAGCGCAGCCGCGCGGCGAGAGCGTCGCTGCTCAGCGCCCTGATCGGCAACGGTGGCGGCCCCGCGCCCAGCGCCGCCACCCGGCGGCCCCAGAACGGCTGGTCGGAGAAATAGGAACACACGACATTCGCAATGCCCGCCGTCAGCGCCGTTCCCGTGGTTCCCGCGCCGCCATGATGAACAACTGCCGCCATTTCGGCGAACAACAGATCGTGCGCCACCTCGCCCACCACCCGTACGTCGTCGTCCGGCGTCACGGGCAGCCCCTGCACGACGCCGCGCACCCGTGCCCGGCGCAGGGCGGCGACCACCTCGGCGGCCACCCGTTCGGGCTCGGACGGCACCATGCTGCCGAACCCGACGAACACGGGCCGCGGCCCCGCCGTCAGGAAGTCCCTGAGCCCGCCGAGGTCTTCGCCGTCCGCTCGGTCCTCCGAGGCTTCGCGGCTTTCCGGACGGGCGGCGCGCCGGCCGGAGGGGAGGCGCCAGTAGCCGGTCACGTGCACGTGCGCCGGCCAGTCAGCGGGCCTGGGCACCACCAGCGGGCTGAACCCGCACAACACCGGCACCCGAGCCCGCCGATCGGCCGCGAACGGGCTCCCGCGCAGCGGTCCCAGCCCCAGCACGCGCGACCGCAGCCGGTTCGCCATGCGCGCCAGCACCAGCCAGCCGAGCCGCTCGACCAGGGCATAGCTGGCCCGGTTCCCCGGTGGGCCTAGGGTCGTCACGGGGATCAGCGGGTTGGGGAAGGCGCGGGTCGGCTCGCTCGGCTGGAAGTGCAGCAGCCGGTACGGGGTGCCGTAGCGGTCGTGCAGGTGCCGGCCGAGCGCGCCCAGGGCGGGGGCGAGCACCAGGTCCGCGCCGGCGCAGGCGGCGTCCACCTCACCGATCAACGTGGCGGCCAGCGGCTCCACCACGGTCCTGAACCCGCGGACGAACCCCAGCGGGCCGCTCGCCAGCCAGCGCTGCCCCTCCTCGCTCCCTGCCACGGCGAGGGGGTCCACGCTCAGGGGCGCGAACGTCACCCCCGGCCCGGCCAGCGCCGCGTACCGGCGGGCCGCGACCAGCGTGACCCCGTACCCACGCCCGGCCAGCCCCTCGGCCAGCGCCGCACAAGGCTGCACGTCCCCTCTCGACCCGATCCCGAGCACCGCCACCTGTCCCCCGCCACGCCCGGCCCACCTCCTCACGGGAGGGTCGCCAGGCTGACCAGGGCGCCGGTCAGGACGAGGACGGCGGCGACCAGGAGGCCGGTCGCGTAGCCGAGGGCGAAGTCTCCGGCGGCGTGCACGACGACGCCGACCACCGCGATCCCGAAAAGCCCGGAAATTTCACGACTCACCGAGAAGATGCCGCCGGCCACGCCCGCCCTCGACTCCGGCACGGCCCCCAGCACCGCCGACCCCAGCGGCATGGTCAGCGCCGACCCCACCCCGATCGCGCACACGGCGGGCAGCAGCCGCCCCCACCCGTCCCCCGCCCCCCGCATGGCCGCCAGCGCCATCCCCCCGGCCACCAGCACCAGCCCGGCGGCCACCGTCCGCCCGGCGCCCAGCCTCCGCTCCACCGCCGGCGCCAGCGGCGTGACCAGCACCACCAGCAGCGCCAGCGGCACGAACGCCAGCCCCGACGCCGTCGGCGTGAACCCGAGCACCCCTTGCAGGAAGATCGCCGTGTAGAAGAAGACGCCGTTCACGCCGAGCCCCCAGAGCACCTGCGCGACCACCCCGCCCGCGAAACCGCGCACCTTGAACAGGCCCTGATCCACCATCGGCGCGCGGGCCCGCCGCTCGGCGAGCACGAACGCGAACCCACCGATCACGCACACGACCAGCGCCGCCGCCACGACCGGCGACGACCATCCGTACTCGCCGCCATGGGTCAGCGCGAACGTCCCCGCCGCCAGGAACGCCACCGACGCCGCCACCCCCGGCAGATCAAGATCCCGCCCGCCCGCACGACTCCCAGCAGCGGCGGGACCACCGGCGGGAAGGGCGATCACGGTCAGCCCCATGACCACGACGCCCATCGGCACGTTGACCAGGAACACCCAGCTCCAGTGCGCGTGCTGGCTGAGGTAGCCGCCCGCGACCGGCCCGAGCGCCAGCGCCGCCGCTCCCGAGGCCATCCAGACGGCCACCCCCGTCGACCGCTCCCGCTCCTCCCGCCCGGCCAGTACGGCCAGCGTCGCGGGCAGGATCAGCGCGGCCCCCACCCCCTGGACCAGGCGGGCGGCGACCAGGACGGGCACGGATCCGGCCAGCCCGGCCCCGAGCGAGGCGCCCGTGAAGACGCCCAGCCCCGCCAGCAGCACCCGCCGGTGCCCGTGCACGTCGGCCAGCCGGCCGCCGGCGAGCATGAGGCCGGCGAAGGTGAGGATGTAGCCGGTGGCGACCCATTCCAGGGCGCTCAGGCGGGCGCCGAGGTCGCGCTGGATGCTGGGGAGGGCGACGGTGACGACCGTGTTGTCCAGCGTGGTCATGAACCCGGCCAGGCCGGTGACGAGGAACAGCGGCCAGGCGGGCCGCCGGGCCAGGGTGGCGGTCAGGCTCACTCGTCGACCTCCGCCCACGTCCATCCGCCGTGCGGATCGGCCCTCACCACGCGTGCCGGGCTCGCCCTGATCCGCACCCATCCGGGACGGTCGGGCCCGGCGGGCAGCGGCACGGGATCGGTGTCCGCCCCGAACACGGCCGGCCGCCCGTTCACCGTCACCCGCGCGGGCAGCGCAGACGTCGGACGTGCACTCGGAAGCGCAGACGTCGGACGTGCACTCGGAAGCGCGGGCGGGGGTGCGGGTCTCGGGGATGCGGGCGGGGGTGCGGGCTCGCGGAGCTCGACCCGCCGGTGGAAGCCGCGCCATGAGCGCGGCAACCACCAGTTCGCCCCGCCCAGCAGCCGCATCGACGCGGGCACGAGCAGCCCCCTGACCAGGGTGGCGTCCACCACGATGGCCACGAACATGCCCACCCCGAGCAGCTTCACGATCGTGATCCCGGCGGTGGAGAAGGCCCCGATCACGACGAGCAGCAGCAGCGCCGCGCTGGTGATGACGCCGCCGGTCTGCTGCAGCCCGGCCGCCACGGCCGCCGTGTTGTCCCCGGTACGCAGCCACTCGGCCCGCACCCGGGACAGCAGGAACAGCTCGTAGTCCATCGACAGCCCGAACACCACGGCCAGGATGAGCACGGTCACGGTCGCCTCGATGGACCCGGTGGCGGTGAACCCGAGCGCCGAAGCCAGGTTCCCGTCCTGGAAGGCCCACACGATCACCCCGAACGAGGCCCCGATGGACAGCACGTTCATCAGCAGCGCCTTGACCGGCAGCACCAGCGACCCGAACGCGGCGAACAGCAGCACCATCGTGACCGACCCGACCACCAGCGCCATCCACGGCAGCCGGGCCACCAGGCTGTCCTGGAGGTCGAGTTGCGCAGCCGTGGCACCGCCGACCACCACCCGCCGCGTGTTCGGCTCGGGCGACATGGCCCTGATCGTCCGGACGAGGGCCCTGGCCTCCTCCGACATGGGATCCAGGTCGTGCCGTACGGCCAGCCGCACCGCGCCGTTGGCCTGCGACATCCCGGCCACCTCGACCGCCGTGACGTGCGGCAGCCGCTTCAGCCGGGCGGCGAAGGGCCGCGCGTCCACGGGGCCGACCGGGGTGACGGCGCTGATCGGCGTGTGCCCCTGCCCGAGCGGCCCCGGCAGGGCGGACTCGCCGGTGAAGGAGCGTTCGACCAGGACGTGCACGTCGATCGGCGCCATCGCGTTCCTGGCGAAGTCCCGGTCGAGGGTCTCGGCGACCCGGCGTCCCTCGGAGCCCGCGGGCAGCACGCGATGGTCCACGTTCCCGAACCTGACGTGCAGGAACGGCAGCGCCAGCGCGACCAGTACGACGCTCACCGCCACCAGGTAGGCCACCGGCCGCCGCATCACGCTCGACGCCACGGCGTGCCACGGCCCGCCCTCGCGCCGCCCGAGGTCGGGGGTCAGGCGCAGCGCGTTCACCCGTGGCCCGAGCACGCCCAGCAGGGCCGGCAGCACGACCAGCGCCGCCGCCATCGCGACCAGCACCACGGCCGCCGCCCCGAGCCCGATCGAGCGCAGGAACATCTGCGGGAACACCAGCAGCCCGAGCAGTGCCGTGGCCACCGTCAGCCCGGAGAACGCGACGGTGCGCCCGGCCGTGGCCATCGTGCGCACGACGGCCTGCTCGGTGCTCGCGCCGTCCGCGACGGCCTCCCTGAACGCCTTGAGCACGAACAGCGAGTAGTCGATGGCCAGGCCGAGCCCGAGCATGGTGACGACGTTCAGCGAGAAGACGGAGACCTCGGTGACCTCGGTGAGCAGCCGGAGCAGCACCAGGGCGCCGAGCACCGCGAGCAGCCCCACGACCAGCGGCAGCCCGGCCGCCACCAGGCTGCCGAACACGACCACGAGCAGCACCAGCAGCACCGGCATGGAGATGGCCTCGGCGCGGGCGAGGTCGGCGGCGGTCTGGTCGTTGAGCTCCTTCAGCAGCGGCACCGCGCCGCCGACGGAGACGCGCAGGTTGTCGACGTCCCTGAGCCGGGCGGCGACGGCGGCGTAGGCGCGCTGCTCGTCGCCCTTGAGGGTGATCACCGCGTACGTGGCGTGCCCGTCCTCGGAGACCATCTTCTTCGACCGGCTCGTCCAGTACGTGACCATCGCGCGCACGTGTCGGCCCGGCAGCGCTCGCAGGGAATCGTGCACCGCCCGCTTGTACCGGGGGTCGCGCACCTTGACGGTGGGGTGCCGGTAGAGGACCACCACGTCGGGGGCGTGGCCGCCGTACCAGGCGTCGTTCCAGCGGGCGGAGGTGGTGGAGTCGGCGCGCGGGTCCTCGAACCCGCCGTCCGCCATCCGCCCGAACAGCTCCAGCCCCAGCGGCACGACGAGCACCGTCAGCGCCAGGGTGAGCGCGAGCAGCGTCCAGCGGCCCCGGTAGACGAAGTGGCCCGCCGACTCAAACAAGCGCGCCCTCCAGGTAGGCCCGCAGGCACGACCGGCGGGCGATCTTCCCGCTGGACGTCCGCGGCACTCCGCCGGGCTCGGTCAGCACGAAGTCGTGCACGGCCAGCCCGTGCTGCTCCTGGACGGCGGCGCGTACGGCCCGCGCCACCTCCTCGGGGTCGGCGGCCTGCGCGTGCCGCGACCGCTCGGCCACCACCACGAGCCGCTCGGCGCTCTCCCCCAGGTCCTCGGCGGGCAGGGCGAAGGCGGCCACCCGGTCGCGGCGCACCGCCGGGTGCGCCTCCTGCGTGGTCGCCTCGATGTCCTGGGGGTAGTGGTTGCGCCCGTCCACGATGATCAGGTCCTTGACCCGGCCGGTGAGGTAGAGGCGGCCCTCGTGCAGCACGCCGAGGTCGCCGGTGCGCAGCCAGGTGCCGTCCGCGCCCTCCAGCACCGCGCCGAACACCTCCGCGCTGCGGCCGGGGTCGCGCCAGTAGGCGCGGGCCACGTTCGGGCCCTGCACCCAGACCTCGCCCACCTCCCCGGCGGGCCGTTCCCGCCGGTCGGGGCCGACCACGCGCACCTGCTGGCCGTGCGGCCTTCCACAGGAGACGAGCGGGCTGCCGGCACGCCGCTCGGCCTGGGGTTTCGCCTGTCCGTGCCGCAGGGCGTCGCGGTCGAAGGCGGTGACGACCGGCCGCTCGTCCCGCCCGGTCGCGGTGACGAACACGGTCGCCTCAGCCAGCCCGTACGCGGGCGTGTGCGCCTCCGGCCGCAGCCCACAGCCGCCGAACGCGGCGTCGAACGCCTCGATCGCGCCGGGCCGCACCGGCTCGGCCCCGTTCAGCATGACCCGCACCCCGGACAGGTCCAGACCCTCCTTCTCCCTGGCGGTGACGCGGGCTGCGGTGTACTCGTAGGCGAAGTTGGGCCCGCCGGTGAACACGTCGCCGAACTCCGACAGCAGCCGCAGCCAGCGCACCGGTCGCATGACGAACGCCACCGGGTCCATGAACACCGATTGGTTGCCCCCGACCATCGGCATCGCGACCGTGGCGACCAGCCCCATGTCGTGGAAGAGCGGCAGCCACAGCGCCGCCACCGAGGTCCTGGGCTCGGCGCGGAAGACCTCCCAGAGCTGGGCGGCGTTGGCGGTGAGGTTGGCGTGGGTGATCTCGACGCCGGCCGGCGCGCGGGTGGAGCCCGAGGTGTACTGCAGGTAGGCGAGGTCGTCGGGGCCGGGCGGCTCCTGGTCCCACTCGTCGGCCAGCAGGTCGGAGACGGTGTCCACGGCGAGCACGTGCTTGGGCGTCTGCGCGGTGGCCAGGAAGCCGGTGACGGCCGGCAGCGCGGCCGTGGTGGTCAGCACGACGGCGGGATCGGCGTCCGCGTACGCCCCGGCCAGCCGTTCTGCGTGCCCCGGCAGTCCGGGGGCGAACAGCGGCACCGCGACGAGCCTGGCGTACATCGTGCCCAGCATCGCGACCACGTAGTCCAGCCCCTGCGGCGCGAGCACGGCCGCCCGGTCGCCCGGCCCGGCCAGCTCACGCAGCCGCACCGCCAGCGCCCGCGCCCGCAGGTCCACCCGACCCCAGCCGAGCGTCTCGCGCCGGCCCTCCTGTCCCAGGTGGTCGATGAACGTGTACGCGGGCGCCTGCGGGATCTCGCGGGCCCACCGGGCCACCTGAGCGATCAGCATCTCGCGCATGCCTGGTCCCCTCGCCGTCAGCAGGGACCTAGCAAATTACGGGAGATGCAGGTTCGATTCTTGCGAAACCCCGCGCACATTCCGCGATCGGTCTTGTTGCCCGGGTGACAATAAATATGCGCACGACAAAGGGCCGGACGATGCGGCAAGATGGCGGGGTTTGGCCACTTTCAGGGGGTTTGCGCTGATGCACGACATCCTCCGCGATCTCGGACTGCTCCGGGACCGGCGGTTCGCCCTGCTGCTGACGGCGCGGACGATCTCCGTACTCGGGTCCGCCTTCGCCCCGGTGGCGCTCGCCTTCGGCATCCTCGACCTGCCTGGGGCCACCGCCTCGACCCTGTCCGTGGTGCTCACCGCCGAGTCGGTGCCGATGATCGCGTTCATGCTGGTCGGCGGCGTGATCGCGGACCGGCTGCCACGCCAGCGGGTGATGACGGCCGGCGAGTTCATCATGGCGGCGGGGTTCTTCGCGCTGGCCGCGATGCTGCTCACCGGCTGGACCCCGCTGCCCGCGCTGGCCGCGGCGGCGGCGGTCACGGGTGTGGCCACGGCGGTCACGTTCCCCGCGCTGACCGGGATCATCCCCGAGGTGGTCCCGCGCGACCGGCTGCAGACCGGCAACGCGCTGCTCGGCCTGGGCGCGAACGCCTCACGGGTGGCCGGCGCGGTGCTGGGCGGCGCCACGGTGGTGCTGTTCGGCGGCGGCTGGGCGCTGATGATCAGCGGCGCGCTGTTCGCGGTGGCGGGCGTGCTGATCGCGCTGCTGCGGCTCCAGCCGGGCGAGCAGCCCCGCGCCGAGTCCCACTCCGTGCTGGCCGACCTGCGTGACGGCTGGCGGGAGTTCAGCTCGCGGCAGTGGATCTGGGTGGTGGTCGCGCAGTTCTCGGTGATGGTCATGGCCATCCAGGCCGGACACGGCGTGCTCGGACCGCTGATGGCGAAGGAGAGCCTGGGCGGCCCCGCGGCCTGGTCGGCGTTCCTGACCGGCGAGGCCGTCGGCACGATCGTCGGCGTGCTGGTGTCGCTGCGGGTGCGACCCCGCCGGCCGATCCTGGTGGCGGTGCTGCTCTGCCTGCCGGCCGCGATCCCGTACGTGCTGCTCGGGGTGGACGCGCCGCTCTGGGCCATCGTCGGCGGGGCGTTCGTGCTCGGCGTGTGCTTCGACGTGTTCGGCGTGCTGTGGCAGACCACGATGCAGCGGGAGATCCCGGCGGAGGCGCTGTCGCGGGTCAGCTCGTACGACGTGCTGGGCTCGATGATGTTCGGCCCGATCGGGCTGCTGCTGGCCGGACCGGCCGCGGCGCTGTTCGGCACCGAGGAGTCGCTGCTCGGCTGTGCCGTCATCGTCGTGGTGTCCACGCTGGCCGCGCTGCTCTCCCCCGGGGTGCGGAACCTGCGCGCGCCCCAGCCGGGAGCCCCCGCTCAGGCCGATCTGAAGTAGGCGCCGGCCCTGGGCTGGAACATCAGGGTCAGCGCCCCCAGCACGGCCAGAATGTGCAGGGTCCTGCTGGCAGCGAAGACCCAGCTCATCGCGTCGGCCCCGGACACGGCCGCGGCGATCGAGCCGCCGTCCAGCAGCCACCGCACGGGCTCGATCACCAGCGAGAGCGTGCCGAACACGCCGAGCGTGCCCGCCAGGGCCCAGCGCGCCCAGTTCGCCCCGGCCTTCAGCCGCAGCGCCAGGAAGATCGCCCCGGCGAACACGGCCAGCCGGAACCCGGCTCCCGGCAGCAGCTCCGCCACCGGCGTGCCCTCGTACAGCATGCTGCCGATCATCAGCGCGGCCTCGAACGCGCCGAACGCGACCGCCGAGAGCCAGAGCATGGCGGCGGCGTGCACGA
The DNA here is from genome assembly GCF_039529435.1 of Nonomuraea maheshkhaliensis. Classification (NCBI taxonomy): domain Bacteria; kingdom Bacillati; phylum Actinomycetota; class Actinomycetes; order Streptosporangiales; family Streptosporangiaceae; genus Nonomuraea; species Nonomuraea maheshkhaliensis. Next base: position 35,509 of record NZ_BAAAMU010000064.1, on the reverse strand, counting down.
CAGGTGGCGGCGCGGTCTCGGTGTCAGTTGCGGTGTCGGCTTCGGGGGCTTCGGTGACGGTGGTCATGGGGTGCTTCATGGGGACAAGTCTCCGCCGCGGACCTGGCCCGGATCATGCCCGCCGTCCCCCCGATTCAGGTGGGGCAGGCCCTACCGGCGCTCACACGATGATGAGCCGCACCACGACGCCCGCGCAGTTGCCCGCCACGCAGATCCGTACCGGCACCTCGCTGATGCCCGCCGCCACCGGGACGCCGCCCACGTGGCCGTCGGGGCCGATGCTCACGCCGCCCGGCACCTTCTCGACGTCGGTCACCGTGAAGGTGGGCACCACCCCGGGCGGCCCGCCGTCGATGCCGATCTCGCCGTCCAGCGGCGTGCCCACCTTGCCGGGGAAGGTCAGCTCGCGCGGCTCCCACGGCTCGTTGACCAGCACCACGAGCGTCAGCTCCTGCGCCTGACAGGATCGGCCCATGCAGAGCTGGACCGGCGCGACGAACGTGCCCGGACGCTGCGGCCTGCCGGAGAGGCGACCGCCGGCGTCGACCCTGACCCCGACCGCGAGGTAGCCGGCGCGGAAGGTGATGCCCTTGGCGATCGGCAGCAGCTGCTGCCGCACCTCGATGCCCTGGGTGAGGTAGAAGGTGTCCTCGACCAGGGCGCGCTCGGCCCGCGCGAGCGGCGTCTGGTACGCCATGGGCGTGGTGATGGACGACATGGCCGGAGAAAAGGCACATATTGCCACTCCGGCCAGCAGGAGCACCCACCAATGCCGCATCGTCACCCCCCGGCGGTTCTACGCCCATACGTACCCCCCTAACCGCGCGGCGTCACTCCATAATCGGTCGCATGGCCGCCGAATCCGCTCAGACCCTCGAACGCGGGCTCCGCCTGCTACGCCTGCTCGCCGACGGCAAGGGCGGCCGCACGCCGACGGAGCTGAGCGCCGAGCTGTCGCTGAGCCGGCCCGTGGTGTACCGGCTGCTGACGACGCTGCTCGCCTCCGGCTTCGTCCGCAGGGACGCCGAGGGCCGGGTGCACCTCGGTTTCGGCGTGCTGGCGCTGGCCCAGGCCGTGCAGCCGCTGCTGCGCGCGGCGGCGGTGCCGACGCTGCGGCGGCTGGCCGAGCGGGTGGGGGCGACCGCGCACCTGACCGTGGCCGAGGGCGACGACGGGCTGGCCGTGGCGGTGGTGGAGCCGTCGTGGACCGACATGCACGTGGCCTACCGGGAGGGCTCGCGCCATCCGCTGGCCAGGGGCGCGGCGGGGCGGGCGATCCTGGCCCTGCGAGAGGGCAGGCACGATTACTTCGCCACGGAGGGGCAGTTGCAGGAGGGTGCGCGTGGCGTCGCCGCGCCGGTCACCGGGCTGCCGTGGCTGGAGGCGTCGGTGGGGGTGGTGACGTTCGGGCCGCTGGAGGAGTCCACGGGCCCGGCGGTGGTGGCCGCCGCCGCCGAGCTGACCGCCGTGCTGGGTTGACATCTCCTGGCGGATGGCGGACGGTGGCTCACATATAGAGGACACTTCCGTCCGATAACCGGACAGATGTGGAGGGGCCGGATGCCGTACTACCGGGTCGTGGGAGAGGTGCCGCGCAAGCGGCATGTGCAGTTCAGACGGCCGGACGGCGGTCTCTACGCCGAGGAGCTGATGGGCGAGGAGGGCTTCTCCTCCGACTCCTCGCTGCTCTACCACCGGCACCTGCCCACGGCGATCGTCAAGGCCGAAGCGGTGATCCCTGCCGGGGAGACCCGCCTTGAGCCCAACCTGCCGCTCTCCCCCCGCCACTTCCGCACCCAGGAGCTCTCCAGCGCCGGCGACCTGGTCTCCGGCCGCATGCCGCTGGCGGGCAACGCCGACGTCCGGTTGTCGTACGCCACGAGCGATCAGCCGAGCGAGCTCTACCGCAACTCCATGGGCGACGAATGCGTCTACGTCCAGCGCGGGCGGGTGCGCTTCGAGTCCACCTACGGCGTGATCGAGGCCGGTGAGGGCGACTACGTCGTCGTCCCGACCGGCACCATCCACCGGTGGGTGCCCGACGGGACCGTCAACGTGCTGGCCATCGAGGCGGCCGGGCACATCAGGCCGCCCAAGCGCTACCTGTCGCAGCACGGGCAGTTCCTGGAGCACGCCCCCTACTGCGAGCGCGACCTGCGGGCGCCGGCCGAGCCGTTCACGGCCGAGGGCGAGGAGGTGCCGGTCCTGGTCCGTACGCGCGGCGGCCTGACCAGGCTGGTCTACCGCCACCATCCGTTCGACGTGGTGGGCTGGGACGGCTACCTTTATCCGTTCGCCTTCAACATCGACGACTTCGAGCCGATCGTGAAGCGCACGCACGCGCCGCCGCCGGTGCACCAGACGTTCGAGGGGCCCGGGTTCGTGGTGTGCTCCTTCTGCCCCAGGCCGCTCGACTACCATCCCGAAGCCGTTCCGATCCCGTACAACCACCACAACGTCGACTCCGACGAGTTCATGTTCTACGTGGGCGGCGACTACTCGGCCCGTCAGGGCTCCGGCATCGGTGTCGGCTCGATCTCGCTGCATCCGGCCGGGTTCACGCACGGGCCGCAGCCGGGGGCGGTGGAGGCGGTGATCGAGGCGGTCGCGCGCGGCGTCACGACGACGAGCGAGGTCGCCGTCATGGTCGACACGTTCCGCCCGCTCGACCTCGGCAGCAGCGCGCTGGCCTGCGAGGACGCCGGCTACGCGTGGACGTGGGCGCGGTCATGACGCTCTTCGCCGCCCTGGTGGACGACGCGGGTCTGTTCCCGCCGACGTCCCTGCACATGGACGAGGCCCTGATCCGCAACCAGCGCGACCTGGAGCAGGGCCACCGGGTGCTCACGCACCGTTTCCTGTGCCCGGCCAGCCGGCTCGACCGGCTGCGCGGCATGGACTACCGGCCGCGGCGCATCGGGCTGATCTGCGACATGGACGAGCTGCCCGACTTCGGCGACCTGCCCGTGGACTACGTCGAGGCGAAGCTGCCACCCGACATGTCGGTCGAGGAACTGGCCGCACGGCTGGACCTGCCGGACGGCGTGCGGCTCTGGGCCGAGGTGCCCGCGCGCAAGACGTCCATGGAGGTGCCCGAGGGCGCCGGGCTGAAGGTGCGCTGTGGCGGCGCGACGGGCGAGGAGTTCCCACCGGTGGAGCACCTCGGGCAGTTCATCAAGTCCTGCGCCGAGAACGGCATCCCGTTCAAGGCCTCCGCCGGGCTGCACCACGCCGTACGCCACTTCGACCCCTCGCTCGGCGTGGACCGGCACGGCTTCCTCAACCTGCTGCTGGCCGTCTGCGAGACCGTCGAGGGCCGCGATCCCGCGCCCGTCCTGCGCACCACCGACGTCGGCAACCTCGTCCGGCTGTGCGCGGCCGTCAGGGAGGAGACGGCCGGGCGGGCCAGGCGGCTGCTGGTGAGCTACGGCTCGTGCAACACCACCGCGCCCCTGGACGACCTGCGCGCGCTCGGACTGGTCGAGGAGAACTCATGAGCTGGGGAGTGGACAACCTGCCCTACGGTGTCTTCTCCCGCCCCGGTCAGCGCCCCAGGGTCGGGGTGCGCTACGGCGACAGGGTGCTCGACCTGGCCCCCGCGCTGCACGACGAGGTCTTCTCCGCATCCTCGCTCAACCCGTTCATGGCACGGGGCCGGGCGGCCTGGCACGACACCAGGACCCTGATCAGAAACAAGCTCACCGGCGACCTGCCGGTCACCGAGCGGCACCTGATCCCGCTCGACCAGGTGAGCCTGCACCTGCCGTTCGAGGTGGCCGACTATGTCGACTTCTACTCCTCGCTCGATCACGCGAGCAACATCGGCCGGATCCTGCGCCCCGGCTCGGAGCCGCTGCAGCCGAACTGGCGCCACTTGCCCGTCGGCTACCACGGCAGGGCGGGCACGGTCGTGGTGTCGGGCACGCCGGTCAGGCGCCCGCACGGGCAGCTCGGGCCTGGCTCCTTCGGGCCGAGTCAGAAGCTCGACATCGAGGCCGAGCTGGGGTTCGTGGTGGGCGTGCCGTCCGCCATGGGGTCGCCGGCAGGGGCGTTCGAGGATCACGTGTTCGGAGTGACGCTGCTCAACGACTGGAGCGCGCGCGACATCCAGGCGTTCGAGTACGTGCCGCTGGGGCCGTTCCTCGGCAAGTCGTTCGCCACCTCGATCTCGCCGTGGATCACGCCGCTGGAGGCGCTGCCGCGCATTCCGGGCCCGGCCCAGGAGCCCGAGCCGGCCGCCTACCTGCGCAGGAGGGCGGACTGGGGGCTGGACATCTCGCTTGAGGTGCTGCTCAACGGGGAGGTGGTGGCGCGGCCCCCGTACGCGGCCATGTACTGGACGCCGGACCAGATGCTCGCCCACCTGACGGTGAACGGGGCCTCGCTGCGCACGGGAGACCTGTTCGCCAGCGGCACCATCTCCGGCTCCGAGCCGGGCGAGCGCGGCTCGCTCATGGAGCTGACCTGGAACGGGACCGAGCCGGTGAAGCTGGCGGGCGGCGAGACCCGCGCCTTCCTGGAGGACGGTGACACGGTCGTCATCCGCGCCACCGCTGGTGACCTGACATTGGGTGAGGTGTCGGGAACTGTCGGATAAGTGACTCGACGTGCTTGAGTGATGACTCACCGCTACCCTGGGACCTCCCCTTCCCTCGGAAAGCAGGAGTCACATGCGCCGCGCCGTGATGTTCTGTGTCGCCTTCGTCCTGGTTTGCAGCGGTTGTAGCTCCGTCACGGCCGCGACCCCGTCCGCGCCTCCCGTCGTGCGGGTGTGGCCGCCGTTCGGCAGCAAGCACGCGCGGCCCGACCGGGGCCTGCTCGTCAGGGCGGATGGCGGCACGCTCAGCCAGGTCCTGGTCTACCAGGGTGGCGAGCCGGTGCCGGGGCGGCTCGACGAGTCGCGTACGACGTGGCGTACCGACTGGACGCTCAAGCCCGCCACCGAATACACGATCACCGCCACCGCCGGGCGCGAAGGGGCGCCCGCCACCGTGGCCATGGGCCGGGTCCGCACCCGCGCCGCCGTCAGGACGTTCCAGGTGGCCGCGACCGCGCCGCTGCCGGGCGAGACCGTCGGCGCCGGCATGCCGATCGTGATCGACTTCGACACGCCCGTCGAGGACCGCGCGGCCGTCGAGCGCGCGCTGGAGGTCACCACGCCGACGCCGGTCGAAGGCGCCTGGCGGTGGATCAGCGACACGCAGGTGGTCTACCGCACCCGGCGGTTCTGGCCGCCCAGGCAGCGGGTCACGGTGAGCGCCCACCTCGCCGGCGTACGCGCGGGCGACGGGCTCTTCGGCGCCGCCGACTCCACCTTCACCTTCACCGTCGGACGCCGGCAGACCAGCCTGATCGACGCGAAGTCCCACCAGATGACCGTCACCCGCGACGGGCAGATCGTGCAGCGCATGGCCATCAGCGCCGGCATGGCCACCACCCACGAATACACCACGACCAGCGGCGTCCACCTGACCATGGACAAGGGAAACCCGGTCCGCATGGTCTCCCCCGGCCGGGAGAAAGGCGACCCCGGCTATTACGACATGATGATCGACCACGCGGTGCGCATTTCCAACAGCGGCGAATACGTGCACGCCAAGGACAACGTGTGGGCGCAGGGGCGGGCCAACGTCAGCCACGGCTGCATCAATTCCCGGCCCGACCAGGCGGCCTGGTTCTACGCCTCGTCGCTGCGCGGCGACCCCGTCACCATCACCGGCACCGACCGGCCGCTCGAATGGAACAACGGATGGGGTTTCTGGCAACTGCCGTGGGAGAAATGGCGGCTGGGCAGCGCGCTGACACAAACCGTCCCCCAGGCCGGCGGGGTGCCGAAGCGTTGAAAACGGCATTACGGTAGAGGAGGGGGGAACCTCTGGCGAGCTCAGGCCCGTTACCCCTTATAGGAGGGCCGGATATGGATGAATGGATCATCTGGGTAATCCTCGCAGTCGTCCTGGGCGTGGCCGAGATATTCACGCTGACGGCCTCGCTCGGCCTCCTGGGGGCCGCGGCCCTGCTGACCGCCGCCACCGCGGCCATCGGATTGCCCGTCCCCCTGCAACTGATCTTCTTCGCCGTCTCCTCGGCGGCCGGCCTGCTGGTGCTGCGGCCGATCGCGATGCGCCATATCAAGCAGCCGCCGCTGCAGCGGTTCGGCGTCGAAGCACTCGTGGGCAAGCCCGCTTACGTCGTGGCGGAAGTGACGGGCCGCGACGGCCGCGTGCGCATCGGGGGAGAGGAATGGTCGGCGCGCGCCTACGACGAGACCCTCGTGATCCCTGCTGGGGCCACCGTCGACGTCATCGAGATCGAGGGGGCTACCGCCCTCGTATATCCCCGGGAGTGACCCATGGATCCGCTGTTGCTGGTCGGACTGTTCGTCATACTTTTCGCCGTCATGACCCTGCTGAAGGCCGTACGGATCGTGCCGCAGGCCCGTGCCCGCAACGTCGAGCGCCTCGGCCGCTACCACCGCACGCTCAAGCCGGGGCTCAACTTCGTCATCCCCTACATCGACCGCGTCCACCCCATGATGGATCTGCGTGAGCAGGTCGTCTCCTTCCGTCCCCAGCCGGTCATCACCGAGGACAACCTGGTCGTCGAGATCGACACCGTCCTCTACTTCCAGGTCACCGACCCGCGGGCGGCGGCGTACGAGATCGCCAACTACATCACCGGTGTCGAGCAGCTGACCGTCACCACGCTGCGCAACGTGGTGGGCTCCATGGACCTGGAGAAGACGCTGACCTCCCGCGACACCATCAACAGCCAGCTGCGCGGCGTCCTCGACGAGGCCACCGGCAAGTGGGGGCTGCGCGTCAACCGCGTCGAGATCAAGGCCATCGACCCCCCGAAAACCATCAAAGACGCCATGGAGAAGCAGATGAGGGCCGAGCGTGACAAGCGCGCGGCCATCCTGAACGCCGAAGGCCAGCGGCAGTCGCAGATCCTCACCGCCGAAGGTGACAAGCAGAGCCGCATCCTGCGCGCCGAGGGCCAGCGCACGGCCGCCATCCTGGAGGCCGAGGGCCAGTCGCGGGCGATCGACCAGGTCTTCCAGGCGGTCCACCGCAACGACCCCGACCCGAAGCTGCTCGCCTACCAGTACCTCCAGGTGCTGCCGCAGCTCGCGCAGGGCGACGGCAACACGTTCTGGGTGATCCCCAGCGAGGTCACCTCCGCGCTGCAGGGCGTCTCGAAGGCGTTCACCGAGGCGCTGCCGCGCTCGGCGGCCACGCGGGACGAGATGCCCGAGACGTCCGCGGCCGACGAGGAGGTGGCCAGGGCCTCCGAGGCGGCGGCCGAGGCGGTCGCCGACGCCCAGGAGGCGGAGAGCCCGAACGGGCCGCGGCAGCTCACGCAGAAGAACGAGGAGCCGTCGCCGTTCCCCGGTCTGGACCGGGAGCCGACGGAGGCCGAGCGCTGACATCTCCGGCTTTTTCCGGCGGGTTCTGACCTTTCAGGACCCGCCGGAACGTTTTCCCGCCGCGTTCCCCGCCGCACGGTGACGCGCGCGCCTGCCGCGTGAAGCGGAGCTGTGGGGGCACTTAAGAACTCCTCGATGGACACGTCCCGGGTCCTGCGGGCATGGTGCGTTAGGTTCTTAAGGGGGAAGTGAGGCCATGAAAGCGCTGGTCAAGGAGCGGGCCGAACCCGGGTTGTGGCTGGTCGACGTGCCGGAGCCCGAGCTGGGTCCCGGCGAGGTGAAGATCCGGGTGCTGCGCACCGGCATCTGCGGCACCGACCTGCACATCCGCAAGTTCGACGACTGGGCCCGGCACACGCTGGAGCTGCCGCTCGTCGTCGGGCACGAGTTCTCCGGGCACGTGGTCGAGGTGGCGCCGGGCGTCGAGGACGTCTCCGTCGGCGACCTCGTCAGCGGCGAGGGTCACCTCGTGTGCGGCAAGTGCCGCAACTGCATGGCCGGCCGCCGGCACCTGTGCCGCAACACGATCGGGCTCGGCGTCAACAGGAACGGCGCCTTCGCCGAATACGTCACGCTGCCCGCCTCCAACGTCTGGGTGCACCGCGTGCCCGTCCACCCCGACATCGCCGCCATCTTCGACCCGTTCGGCAACGCCGTGCACACCGCGCTGTCGTTCCCGCTGGTCGGCGAGGACGTGCTGATCACCGGCGCGGGCCCGATCGGCCTGATGGCAGCGGCCGTGGCCACCCACGTCGGCGCGCGCAACGTGATGATCACCGACGTCAGCGACGAACGGCTCGACCTGGCCGGCAAGCTCGGCGTCTCCCTGGCCGTCAACGTCTCCAGGTCCTCGATCGCCGACGGCATGCGCCAGCTCCACCTGCGCGAGGGCTTCGACGTGGGGCTGGAGATGTCCGGCAACCCGACGGCCGTGCGCGACATGATCGCCAGCATGACCCACGGCGGGAAGATCGCCATGCTGGGGCTGCCGGCCGAGGAGTTCGCCGTCGACTGGTCGACCGTGGTCACCTCCATGCTCACCATCAAGGGGGTCTACGGCCGCGAGATGTACGAGACCTGGTACAACATGTCCGTCCTGCTGGAGAAGGGCCTCGACCTCTCCCCCGTGATCACCGACCGGTTCTCGTACCGGGACTTCGACGCCGCCTTCGACACGGCGGCGGGCGGCAGGACGGGCAAGGTCATCCTCGACTGGAGCGACGCGTCCAGCTCGGGGGAAACCGGCGCCGAGCCGGCCGGAGCCACCACGAACAGGAGCGCCTGATGTTCACGAACGTGCGCCAGCAGCTGCGTACGACGCTCGACGAGATCACCGAGGCCGGGCTGCTCAAGCCCGAGCGCGTCATCTCCACCCCGCAGAGCTCCCAGGTGAGCGTGGCCGGCCGCGAGGTGCTCAACTTCTGCGCCAACAACTACCTGGGCCTGGCCGACGACCCGACCGTGATCGAGGCGGCCAAGCAGGCGCTCGACCGGTGGGGCTTCGGCATGGCCTCCGTACGCTTCATCTGCGGCACCCAGGAGGTGCACAAGGAGCTGGAGTCGCGCCTGTCGGACTTCCTCGGCATGGAGGACACCGTCCTCTACAGCTCCTGCTTCGACGCCAACGGCGGCGTGTTCGAGACCCTGCTCGACGCGCAGGACGCGGTCATCTCCGACGCGCTCAACCACGCCAGCATCATCGACGGCATCCGCCTGTCCAAGGCCCAGCGGTTCCGGTACGCCAACCGCGACATGGCCGAACTGGAGGCCCGGCTGAAGGAGGCGTCGGAGGCGCGGCGGCGGCTGATCGTGACCGACGGCGTGTTCTCCATGGACGGATATCTGGCGCCGTTGCGGGAGATCTGCGACCTGGCCGACCAGTACGACGCCATGGTCATGGTCGACGACTCCCACGCCGTCGGCTTCGTCGGCCCGACCGGCCGCGGCACGCCCGAGCTGCACGGCGTCACCGACCGGATCGACATCATCACCGGCACGCTGGGCAAGGCGCTGGGCGGGGCCAGCGGCGGCTACGTCGCCGCGCGCAAGGAGATCTGCGAGCTGCTGCGTCAGCGCTCGCGCCCCTACCTGTTCTCCAACTCGCTGGCTCCCGTCATCGCCTCCGCGTCACTGCGCATCCTCGACCTGCTGGAGACCTCCAGCGAGGCCAGGGAGCGGCTGCGGGCCAACACCGCCCGCTTCCGCGCCGGGATGACCGAGGCCGGCTTCGACATCCTGCCCGGCGACCACCCGATCGTGCCGGTCATGATCGGCGACGCCGCCGAGGCCGGGGCGATGGCCGAGCGCCTGCTCGACCTGGGCATCTACGTGATCGGCTTCTCGTATCCTGTCGTACCGCACGGCCAGGCCAGGATCAGGGTGCAACTCTCGGCCGCGCACTCCGAGCAGGACGTCGAACAGGCGCTCCAGGCGTTCGTCCAGGCCCGGGGCTGAGCTCGGCGCTGGGCTCCAGGCACTCGCGCATCGTAGGGAGCCCGAGGCTGAGTATCCTCGCTGCGTGATAGACACGCGGCGACTGCGCACGCTGCGCGCGGTGGCCGACCACGGCACGGTCACCGCCGCCGCCGCTGCGCTGCATCTGACGCCCTCCGCCGTGTCACAGCAGCTCGCCGCGCTGGAGCACGAGGTGGGCCACCGCCTGCTCACCCGCGACGGGCGCGGCGTGCACCTCACGGCGGTGGGCAAGATCATGGTGGCGCACGCCAACGAGGTCCTGGCCCAGCTCGAACGCGCCGAGGCCGAGGTGGCCGCGTACACGACGGGCGCCGCGGGCGAGGTGACCGTGGCCTGCTTCGCCACCGCGATCAGCGCCGTGCTCTCCCCCGCCATCGCCTCGCTGCGCACCACCGCGCCCGGCGTGCGCGTCCGCGTCCACGACGCCGAGGGCGACCACGGCCTGCTCATGCTGCTGGACGAGCGCGCCGACCTGACCATCGCGGTCGAATACCGCGGCGCCCCCGACGCCGCCGACCGCCGCCTGTCCCGCCATCCCCTCTACGCTGAGCCGTTCGACCTGGTGCTCCCCCGCGAGCATCCGCTGGCCGACTCGGCGACCCTCGTCTCGCTGGCCACCGAGACCTGGATCGGCCCCTATCCCGGCAACCCGGTGCACGACGTGATCACGTTCGCCTGCCAGCAGGCCGGTTTCACGCCCGACCTGGTCCACTGCTCCGACGACTTCCGCGCCGTGGTCGCCCTGGTCGGGGCGGGTGCCGGGGTGGCGCTGGTGCCACGGCTGGCGTTGCGCGACATGGCGCTGCCCGGGGTCGTGGTGCGGCACACACCGGGTCCAGAACGCCGCGTCTTCGCCGCCGTACGACGGGGCTCCGACGCCCACCCCCTCCTGCGCCCGCTCCTCGCGGCCCTCCGCGGCGTGGCCGGATCCCTCGGAACGGGCTGAAACACTCCGCCCCGCACCTGGATGACCTGCACCGCGCCCGCAAGCCGCCGGCCAAGGAGCTGCCCGAACGCGCGACCTTCGAAGGCAACCTCCGGCCATGACCAGGGGCCCGATCGTGTGATCTTCGGAGGTAGCCTGCGGCCATGACCAGAGACGGGCCGGGCGGTCTTCCCCATCGGAGGCTGCTCGGCCTGCCCGGGGTCGCGGCGCAGGCCGTGCTCGGGTTCCTGGCGCAGCTCACGCAGCAGGTGGCGCCGGTCGGCCTGGTGCTCGTCGCGCAGCGCGCGAGCGGCTCGCTGGCCCTCGCCGGCCTGACGGCGGCGGCGTTCTCCGCCGGGGCGGGCATGGGCCGGCCCGTGCTCGGACGTCTCATGGACCGCCACGGTCCCAGACCGGTGCTGGCCGCCACGGCCCTCCTGCACGTGGCGGCGCTGCTCGCACTGGTCGCCTACGCCCAGCCCGGCCGGCCGCAGTGGCCGATGGTGGCGCTGGCCTGGATCATCGGGGTCGCGCTGCCGCCCATCTCCGTCAGCATGCGGCTCGAATGGGGCCGCAGGACGCCCGCCGAGGGGCGTACCGCCGCCTACAGCCTCGTCTTCCTGGTCCAGGAGCTGGCCATGCTGACCGGGCCGCTGCTGTTCGGCCTGCTGATCGCGGTGGCCTCGGCCTCACTGGCCCTGGGCACGGTCGCGGCGGCGGCCGGGACCGGCACACTGGCCTTCTCCCTGGCGCTGCGCTCCGGCTCTTATGCCGGGTCGCGAGGCCGGGGGCGGGTGTTCGCCGACCGCCGGATGTTCGTCCTGCTCCCGGTGGTGCTGCTGCTGGGCGGTTTCATCGGAGCGGTGCAGGTGGGGGTGCCGGCCCTGGCCGCCGCCCGCGAGGTGCCCGCCGCGACCGGACCCCTGGTGGCGGCGCTGTCTGTAGGCGGCATCGCGGGCGCCATCGCCTACGGCTCCCGTCGGTGGCGCTCGGGAGTCCCGGCACGCCTCGCCGCCCTGATGCTCGCCCTCGGCCTCCCACTGGCTCCCCTGACCCTCCTCGACCCCCTGCCGTCCTTGTCCAGGCCCTCCTCCGGGCCGCTTGCGTCGGCGTCGGCGGTTCCTGAGTCGCCGTTATCAGGGTCGCTGTGGTGGTTGGCGGTGTTCTGGGCTGCTCTGTTCGTCGCCGGGCTGGCGCTGACTCCGGCGCTGACGACGTCCTCCCTGCTGGTGGACGAGTACGCGCCGCACGCGCAGGCGGAGGCGTTCGGCTGGGTCTCGACGGCCATCGGCACGGGCGGCGCGGCCGGTGCGGCGGTCGCCGGAGTGGCCGGTGACCGGTTCGGCCACGCGGCCCCCTTCCTGACCGCCGCCACCTTCGCCCTCACCGGGGCGGCCCTGGCCCTGGCACTCCTCAGACGCCCATGAACGCCATCAATATCCGGCCCTGACCCGCTCTCAGACGCCGTTGAGTGCCCTCACGTCTTGCCGCGGGCCAGGTCCACGGCCTCGGCGAAGCGGGCGTAGGCCGCCAGCTCTGCCGCCACGGGCTCCAGCACGTACTCCCGGCCGACCTGACCGATGGCCGCACGCAGGGCTTTGGCCGTGCGACGGGCCCGGCGCCGGCCGCCCGCCCAGGCCGCCAGCCGCGACAGCAGGGCGATCACGACGCCCGCCAGCGCCCCGCCCACCAGCAGCGCCGTCGGCCACGGCACCACGCCCACGGCCGGCAGCGGCGGCTGGGGCAGGCGCAGGTAGTCCATCGCGAACAGCCCGCCCAGCCACAGGACGCCGGCCAGCATGGTCGCGAACACCAGCCACTGCAGCACGTTCACGGCCCGCCACCACCTGGGCCGCCTCGTGGCTCCCGCCGAGGTCGTGGCCACCGCCCGGTCCACCGCGTCCGTCAGCTCGCCGGCGCGCGACCTGCCCGCCTCACGCACCGACGCCGCCCACGGCCCCGGCAGCCCGGCCGCGGCCACCTCGCCGACGTCCCTGATCGCGGTCTCGACCTGCGCCCGCTGCACGGCCGAAGCCGCAGGCACGGAGGTACGCCCGACGATCTCCCTGCCCTGCCGTACGGGTTCGCTGTCCAGCCGCCCGCGTTCCTTGCCCTGCCGGTCGTGCACTCTGCTCTGTTGTGCGAGCTTTCTGTCCAGCCGGTCGTGCGGGATGCCGCCGATGCGCAGCCTGCGCAGTGGGTCGGGTCGGAGTCTCCTGATCCACCTGGTGAGCGGCCATCCGGTGGCGACCACGGCCCGATGCCGGTGTCCCTTGGCCACAGCCTCTACGACCAGCGGCACCCCGGCCGCCGTGCTGAGCGCGCCGGTGAGCGCACGTTCCGCACCCTGCATCCGTTCGGCGGAGGCGACAGGCTCGTCCTGCCCGTCGGCCGGGGCGAGGTGGTCGGCGGCGGCCGTGATGTCGGCGGACAGGCGGGCCGACCAGGACGCGCGTTCCGCGACCCGCTCCCGCAGCAGCGAGCGCAACTCCCGCAGGCCCTGCCCCGTACGGGCCGAGACGGCGAGCGCAGGGACCCCCGCCAGCCCGTCCTCGTCCAGCAGGCGGCGCAGATCGGCCAGGCAGCGCTCCACGGCCTGGGCGGGCAGGCGGTCGACCTGGTTGAGCACGACCAGCATCACGTCCCGGTGCCCGGCCAGCGGGCGCAGGTAGCGCTCGTGCAGCGCGGCGTCAGCGTACTTCTGCGGGTCCACCACCCAGATCAGCAGATCGACCTGCTCCACGAGGCGATCCACCTCCAGCCGGTGCGACAGGCGGATGGAGTCGTGGTCGGGCAGATCGAGCAGCACCAACCCGTCCAGATCGGCCCCGGCATCGGCGTCGGTGCCGGCCGCGTGGCGTTTCGGTACGTCGAGCCAGTCGAGCAGCGGCCCCGCGCCGTCGCCGTCCCACAGCGCCCCCTGGGCGGTCGAGGTCGTGGGCCTGGTGACGCCCACGTCGGCCAGGTCCTGCCCGGCCAGCGCGTTGTAGAGCGAGGACTTGCCGCTGCCGGTGGCTCCGGCCAGTGCGGCGACGGTGTGGTCGATGGACAGCTCACGGCGTACGCCGGCCCGATCGGCAACGGCTCGCGCGCTGGACACGACCTGCTCGGGCAGCCGCCCCTCCGCCAGCGCGGCGGCCTCCCGCAACGCGGCCAGCCGGGAGTCGAGCGACGGCCCCTCCTTCCGCCGCAGCAGCTTCACGACCTCTCCCCCCGCGTATCAGGCCCCAGGGCGTCCGGCCCGGACACGGCAGGCGGATCCGTTCCGGGCGGATCCGTTCCAAGAGCGTCCGGGTGCGGTGCGGGCAGTTCGTCCGTCGTGTCCGTGCCCGCAGCGGGAAGCTCGGCCGTCGCATCCGTACCCGCAGCCGGCAGTTCGGCGCGGTGGTCGCGGATGCGCTGGGCCGCCGCACGCAGCCCATCCGCCGTCCCCCTGGGCGGCTCCACACTCTCCAACTGGGTCAGGAACCGCCCGGACTCCTCCTCCAGCAACCCCCGCACCCGTTCCCGCAGATCCTCCCGAGCCCGCGCGGTCAGCGTCCGTACGGCCTGGTCGCCGAAGACCGCCTCCAGCAGCTTCTGCGACAGCACGCTGGTCCCGCCCGCGATCCCCACCTCGATCCCGGTCAGCCCGCCGGTGGAGGCGAAGACGGCCAGCATGAGCAGCAGCCCGGCCCCGTTCACCCCGAACGAGGCGACCCTGGCGGCGGTGCGCCGTTCGGCCCCCTCCTCGCGTACGAGGTCGAGCACGTATTCCTGCCACCCCCGCACCGCCGCCTCGGCCCGCTTGCCCAGGTCGGCGTAGGCGCGGCGGATGCGGGCGGACTCGACGGCGCCCAGCCGGTCGAGCAGCCCGGGCCCGCCGGGCGCGGCCGACCAGCCCTCCAGCGCACGCTCGGCGGCCCCGTCGGCGGCGCCCCTGATCAGCGCCTCGACCCCGCTCTCCAAGGCGTCCCGAAGCTGCGCCTCCGGCACCCGCCCGGTGAAGAAGCCGACGATGCGGTCACGCAGCCAGCCGACGCGGCTCTCCAGGGAACGCATGAGGTCGCCGGTGCCGATGAAGTCCTGCCAGCGGGCCAGCACCTCGCCGCGCAGCAGCGAGCCGTCGCGCATGCCCTCGTCGAAGTCGGCCATCCCGCCCGCGTACGCGCCCGCCACGATCGAGCGCAGCCCGTCGAAGGCGGCCTGCTGGCGTTCGACGGCACCGGCCAGCGACGGCACCCTGACGGCCAGGCTGTCGAGCGCCCCTGAGAGCGTCTGGCGGACGACGCGCGACCGCTCGGCGGCGTCGGAGGCCAGCCCGGTCAGCCACGTGGCGATGGGCTCGACGTAAGCAACAGGCAGGCGGGCCTTCTCGTCGGGCAGCGCCGCCTCGGGCACGGTGAACAGCCGGGTGCCTTCGAGGCCGTTCTCGGCGAGCAGCCTGGCCAGGTCGCGCGAGACGGGCTCGACGGCCTCGGGCGGGGCGCGGTCGAGGACGACGGCCAGCGCGGTGCTGCGTTCGCGGGCCGAGCGCAGGAAGCCCCACGGCACCTCGTCGGCGTAACGGGCGGCGGTCGTGACGAACAACCACAGATCGGCGGCGGCCAGCAACTGCGCGGCCAGCTCCCGGTTGGCGGTCACCACGGAGTCGATGTCGGGCGCGTCGAGCAGGGCGAGACCCGCGCCCAGCGCCGGTGAGTCCACCACGCGCAGCGCGCCGGGGCCGCCTCCGGTGGCGCGGGACAGGCCCGGCAGCACGTTCTGGCCGAGGAACCAGGCGCGGTCGGCGGGGCTGACCACGAGGGTGGGCACCAGCGTGGTGGGCCGCAGCACGCCGGGCTCGGCCACGTCGGCCCCGACCAGCGAGTTGACCAGCGTGGACTTGCCCGCCCCTGTCGAACCGCCGACGACGGCCAGCAGCGGCGCGTCCAGCGCCCGCAACCTGGGCAGCAGGTAGTCGTCGAGCTGACCGGTCAGCTCGCGCAGCGCGCGCCTGTCGGCCTCCGCCTCGCCGACGGCCAGCGGGAACAGCTCCCGATCCAGCGGTCGCCGCAGCGACTCCAGCGCGCCCAGCAGGTCCATGCTGTCAAACTAACCGGGCGGCGGCTCTCTAAGCACGTAACCGACGCTGCGCAGGGTGTGGATGAGCCGCGGCTCGACGTCGTCGACCTTGCGTCTGAGGTAGGAGACGTACGACTCGACCACGCCCGCGTCGCCGCCGAAGTCGTAGTTCCACACGTGGTCGAGGATCTGCGCCTTCGACAGCACGCGCCCGGCGTTGACCATGAAGTAGTGCAGCAGCTTGAACTCGGTCGGCGACAGGCGCACCTGACGGCCGCCGCGCCAGACCTCGCGGGCGTCCTCGTCCAGCTCCAGATCGGCCACCTTGAGCCGGCTGGCGGGCGCGGACTCGCCGCGCGTGCGCCGCAGCACCGCCCTGATCCTGGCCTGGACCTCCTCCAGGCTGAACGGCTTGGTCACGTAGTCGTCCCCGACCCGCAGCCCGGCGATCTTGTCCTCGGTGGCCTCGCGGGCGGTCAGGAAGAGCACGGGCGCGTCGATCCGCCTGGCCACCTCGAACCCGTCCAGATCGGGCAGCATCACGTCGAGCACCACCAGGTCGGGGGAGGTCCGTACGGCCACTTCGACGGCCTCCTCGCCGTCGGCGGCGGTCAGGACCTCGAACCCGGAGAAGCGCAGGCTGGCGGAGAGCAGATCCCTGATGCTGGGCTCGTCGTCCACCACCATGATCAACGCCTCGGGTTTCGTCACCTACTTAGAGTGACGCAGCAGCCTGAGGGTTAGCTGAAGGCTCACTCCAAAGCGAGTGGGAGTTCGACCCGGAAGGTCGAGCCGGCCTCCGGCGAGCTGTCCACGGTGACCGTGCCGTCGTGGGCCTGGACGAGGGCCTGCACGATGGCCAGGCCGAGCCCGCTGCCCCGGTCCTCGGCCGAGCGGCGGCGCGAGCGGGCGGAGTCGGCGCGGTAGAAGCGCTCGAAGACGTGCTCGATCTGCTCGGGAGTGAGTCCTGGCCCCTGGTCGACGACCTCGACGAACAGTTTGTCCGCGCTCGTCCCCGTACGCACGATGATCGGGGAGCCGGGGTCGGTGTGCACGAGGGCGTTCGTGACGAGGTTGCTGACGACCTGGCGCAGGCGTACCTCGTCGCCGGAGACGATCAGGGCCGTGCCGCCGACCACGTCCAGCTTGATCACCCGGTCGGGCGCGATGATCCGGGCATCCTGTACGGCGTCCGCCGCCAGCGCCAGCATGTCCACCGGCTGCATCCGCAGCGGCCGCTGCTGGTCCACCCTGGCCAGCAGCAGCAGGTCGTCCACCAGCACGCTCATCCGGCCCGCGGCCTGCTCCACGCGCTGCATCAGCTCGGCGGGGTCGGCGCCCGGGTTCTGCCTGGCGTACTCGGCGAAACCGCGGATGGAGGTCAGCGGGGTGCGCAGCTCGTGCGAGGCGTCGCCGACGAACTGGCGCATGCGGTCCTCGGAGCGCCGGGCCGCCTCCTCGGAGGCCGACCTGGCCACGAACGCGGCCTCGATCTGGGCCAGCATCCCGTTCAGCGACCTGGCCAGGCCGCCCACCTCGGTGCGCGGGTCGCCGTCCGGCACCCGCCGGCCCAGCTCGCCGGCGGCGATGGCCTCGGCCGTACGCTCGATCTCGCCGAGCGGCCGCATGCTGTGCCGCACGATCGTGACGCCGGCCACGGCCAGGATGAGCAGGATGCCGCCGCCGCCCAGCAGCTCGATGAGCACCAGCCGCCGGGTGATCGCGTCGACCTCCTCCAGGTCCACCGCGACGACCAGCGTGCGCCACCTGTCCACGGTCTCCAGCACCCGCCACTCGCCGGGGCCGCTCATGGCCGGCGCGGTGTAGGGCTCGGCGCCGGGCGACGCCGACAGGACGGGCTTGGGCTTGGCGTCCACGTCCCGGTCGGTCAGCATCGGCACGAAGTCGCTGTTCGGCTCCTTGACCAGGGCGATGGCGTCGGACTCGATGAGGATCGGCCGTTCGGCCGTCTCCCTGTCCTTCCGCCAGTCGCTCCTGACCTTCTTCTCCATGCGCGCGCTGAGCAGGTGGAGCTGGCTGTCCACCCGGTCGATCAGGTAGCCGTGCAGCACGGACACGCTCACCAGGCCGATGAAGAACATACCGAAGCCGAGCAGGGTCAGCATCGACGCGATCAGCTTGATCCTCAGCGGCAGGCCGCGCATCAGGGACTCGGTGGCAGACGCAGGACGTAGCCGACACCCCGCAGGGTGTGGATGAGCCGCGGGCTGCGGTTGTCGATCTTCCGGCGGAGCACGGACACGTACGACTCGACGATGCCCACCTCGCCCCGGAAGTCGTAGTCCCACACGTGGTCGAGGATCTGCGGCTTGGACAGGACGCGGCCGGCGTTCGTCATGAAGTAACGCAGCAGCTTGAACTCGGTCGGCGACAGCGCGACGGCGTTGCCGCCGCGCCACACCTCGTGGCTCTCCTCGTCCAGCTCGATGTCGGCGAACGTGAGCCGGGGCGGCGCCGCCGGCGAGTCCCCGCTCGTACGGCGCAGCACGGCGTGGATCCTGGCGACCACCTCCTCCAGGCTGAACGGCTTGGTGACGTAGTCGTCGCCGCCGAGCGTCAGTCCGCGGATCTTGTCCTCGGTCTCGTCACGGGCGGTGAGGAAGACCACGGGGGTGTGCACCCCGCCGCCGCGCATCCGCCTGACGATCTCGAAACCGTCGAGGTCGGGCAGCATGACATCGAGCACGACGAGGTCGGGGCGGTGCCGTTGCACCGAGGCCACGGCGTCGAGGCCGCTCTTCGCCGTGCACACGTCGAAACCCGCGAACCTGAGGCTGGCGGCGAGGAGTTCGAGGATGTTCGGGTCGTCCTCGACTATCAGCAGGCGTGATTCCATCACCTCCAAGGATGCCCTCATCGGACGAGTGCTGGGACAATTCCGGTGATATGCCGGGCAATAGCCAGGCTTGAGGTCGCCGCGGGCGAGGGCGCGTTGCGGACGAGGACGACCCTGCCGTGCACGTCCACGACGAAGTCGTCGAGCAGGCGGCCGTCGCGGGCCACGGCCTGCGCGCGTACGCCGCCCGGAGCCCGTTCCAGGTCACTTGCGGTGAGCTCGGGGACGTAGCGGCGGGCGTCGGCGACGAACGCGCTCTTGAGGAGCGAGCCGCGGACCTCCCTCAGGCCCGTGCGCCAGTGGGCGCGGGCCATGCGCAGGGTGCCCGGCCAGCTCAGAATTTGACCGATATTACGGATATTTCGCCATCTGTAGCCTTCGTACGCGAGCGCGAGCACCGCGTTCGGCCCCACCAGCACCCGTCCGTCGACCTGCCGGGTCAGATGCACGCCGAGGAACGGGTACCGCGGATCCGGCACCGGGTAGACCAGCCCCCGCACGAGGTCCCGCGCGGCCCCCTTCAGCGCGTAGAACTCGCCCCGGAACGGGACGATCCGCACGTCCCCCGGCGCCCCCGCCATCCTGGCCACCGCGTCGGTGCCCAGCCCGCCGCACACCACGAGCTGGTCGAAGACGTGCCGGCGCCTGCCCGCCAGCACCTCGACCCGGCCGGGCCGCTCCCTGATCGCCCTGACCGGCTGCCCCAGCCGTACGGACCCGCCCAGCTCGGCCACGTCCAGCGCGAGCCTGCGCGCGACGCCGGGAAAGTCGCAGATCGCGGTGTACGGCGAGTGCACGGCGCCGACGCCGACCGCGTGCGGCTCGATCTCGCGCAGCGCCAGCGCGTCCAGCTCGGCGATGCCTGGCACGCCGTTGGCCCGCGCCCGCTCGGCCAGCGCGCTCAGCCGGGGCCGCTCGGCCCGCGTGCCGGCGATCACCAGCTTGCCGACCTCCTGGTAGGCCACCCCGTGCGCGACGCAGTACTCCTTCAGCAGTGCCACACCCTCCCGGCACAACCTGGCCTTCAGCGAGCCCGGCGGGTAGTAGATCCCCGCGTGCACGACGCCGCTGTTGTGCCCGGTCTGGTGGGCGCCGACGCGCCCCTCCTTCTCCAGCACGGTGACCTCGGCACCCCTGACGGCGGCCAGCTCCCGCGCCACGGCCAGGCCGACGATGCCCGCACCCACGACTCCGATCTTCTCCCTCACACCTCCGATTTTCCGACCATCCACGCATGACCGCCATATCGGGCCCGCTGGGCTGCCGTACGGCCGCGCACCGGACCTCGGCGGTGGGGCCGGGGTCGTCGTTCGTCAATCGCCGTAGAAGGCCCGCCCTTCCTCCGGGGACCGACCAGACCTCGGTGATGAGACCGTCTTCGACCCGAAGCATGCCGATCCCGCTGATGCGCAGGTCGTGCCCGGTCTCGTCGGTGAAGCACGCCAGTTAGGGCCGCGCGATCTTGCCACGGGCGCCGCCATCGGCGAGGCGCACGTCCGAGACGGCCTCACCGACGCCGGCCGGGAATCGAACGTGAGTACGATGGTCTCATGTATCTGCCGCCGGAGTGGCCGCCCGAGGTTCGGCCGCCCAGCGTGCCCGACTGGGAGGGCACGGCCGTGGCGTGGCTGCTCGACGCGGTCCCGCCCGACTACAGGGCGTACGAGGTGCTCAGGCGGCATCCCGTGGCGCTGGCCGCCATGGCCCGCCACCACGTCAACTCCGCCGTCGAGGCCGCGCGCGCCGGTTACCGGGCGGCGGCCGTCGACCTCAAGGGGCACCTGCCGCCGCACGCCATCGAGGCGGTGCTCGACACCTACCGGCAGGAGGGGCCGCGGCTGGTGCGGCTGGCGCGTTCGATCGAGGTGGTCGAGCGCGCGCTGAGAGGCGACCTGTTCACCGCCACGATGCGCCGCCCCTGACCCGCGCCTTCTCGCCAGCCGCATCCTGCGCCGCCCCTGGCCAGCGCGTTCTCGTCACCCGCGACCACGCGCCACCCTGACCAGCGCCTGCGTCAGCGGGTCTTTCGGGCCAGGAAGGTGATCACTCCGATGGCGGCCGCGGCGGCGGCCAGCCAGATGAGGACGTCCGTGGCGGTCAGCCCGCCCCCGGACGAGTCCGCCTGCGCGGCCACGGGCGGGTCGCGCTCCTCCGCCCTGGCCGGGCTGGGCGTGGCGGTGGGCCGCGCGGCGTCGGGGAGCGGCACGCGGTAGACCGGGCTGGCGGGCCCCTCCGTGCCGGTGAGCAGCGCCTTCCCGTCGGCCGTGTACGCGATCGACTCCGCCTGCTTCAGCTCCGGCATCGTCACCTTGGTGATCGTCTCGCCCGTGGGCTTGAACAGGGTGGCGGAGAAGTAGGTGCGCACGACGTAGGACGAGCCGTCGGGGGCGTAGGCGGCGTCCGTGGCCATGATGGGCGCGCCGCTGATCTTGCGCAGCACGTTGACCTTGTCGTCGCGCAGCTTCTTCGGCGCCGCGTAGACCGAGCCGGAGAACTCCTTGGAGACCACGTAGAGCCGCCCGGTCACCGGGTTGATCATGACGCCTTCGGCGTTGCGGGCGCCTTCGGCGTACCTGAAGCGGTAGCGGACCGCAGGGAGCGTGGCGTCTTTGAGCGTACGCGGCTCCGTCACCTTGTAGACCGAGACGTTCGGCCACGCGCCGTCCAGATTGTCGCCGATGTCGGCGAACCAGAGCACGCCCCTGCCGGTCTCCGGGTCCTTGGTGGCGGCCATGGCCTCCCAGTCGCGCGCCTCGGCCCCGCGTACCTGGAAGGTGGCCCGCGTACGGCCCCGGCCGTCCACGGCGTAGAAGGTGGGCGCGGCGGCGCTGTCGTTGTGGGTGTAATAGACGCCGTCGTGCGTCGGCGACACCGCGAGCCCGCTCGACTCCGTGATCCGCGGATCCTTGAAGACGAACAGCTTCTCCGTCCCGTCGTCGTCCGCCGCGAAGGCGGGCGCGGCGGGCAGCAGAAGAAGAGCCGCGACGGCGGCGAGCACCCTGGTCACGAAGTCCCCCACGCCGCCATCATGCCCCACGCGCCGCCGCGAGCCCGCCTTCCAACAGCGTGGCGTCCGTCCGCGTTTATAGCGGGCGAAAGGAGGGGCATGGACCCATATGAGGGCTTCAGGGAGTTCGTCCGCGGCCATCCGCGTTCGCTGATGCGCACCGCGTACCTGCTCACCGGTGACGCCCCGCACGCCGAGGACCTGTTGCAGGCGGTGCTCATGCGAACGGCCAGGCGCTGGAGGAGCCTCGCCGACGGCAACCCCGAGGCTTATGTGCGCCGGGCCCTGCTCAACGAGCACATCTCCTGGCGCCGGCGCAGGCGGGCTGAGACGCCGACCGCCTTCATCGTCGCCACCGTCGAGGTACGGGCGAGGGCCAATCTCACCGGGGCTCCCAAGACCTTTCGGGTCTCGCGGATCGGCGGCTGGCTCGGCACGGACGAGGTGCTGGTCACCGGCAGTGTCAGGGGCGACTTCCGTGGGCGCGGGCCCGAGGACGGCGAGCTGCCGACGCTGGGTGAGACGGTGCACGCGGTGAACGTCATGAGCGGCCGGGTGCGGCAGGTGGCTTCGTACACGTATCGGGCGTGGGCGGGTGATCTGCCCCTGCCGGGTTTCTAGGCGGGCCCAGCTTGGCGCTGTGGCGGTGGAAACCGGTGCCCTGCATGACGACCAGGAGCCCGTTGGCCACCGCCATGGCCGCCCACAGGCCGGTGATGCCCCAGGTCCCGGCCACGGGCACGGCGGCCAGGAACAGCAGGCCGTACCCGATCGACAGGAACATCAGGCTGAACGACGAGCGCTTGAGCGCGGTCAGGCCCATGCCCTGCACCGCCTGCGCCGCGTCGAGCGCGGACGCCAGCAGCATCAGCGGCAGCAGCCCGAGCACCCGGTCCCGCACCGCGACGTCGTCGCTGAACAGCACCAGCAGATTTTGCCCGAACCCGAGCAGCAGACCGGCCACCACAAGCGTCCCTGTCATGGCGAGCAGAACCGCGCCGCGATGGGCCCGCCGGGCGCCGGCGGTGTCGGTGGCGCGCGCCACCTCGGGCACGGCGGCCGAGGCGATGGAGAGGGAGGTCAGCATCATGAAGCCGGTGAGCGTGGTCAGCACCGCGTGGGCGGCGGTGTCGCGGGTGCCGGTGGTGCTCGCGGCGAGGGTGACGACGCCGAGCACGGCGAATTTGACCAGTACGGTGCCGGCCAGCGGGATGCTGACCCTCGCCAGGGTGATGATCTCGCGGATCCTGGGCCTGGCCTGGCCGATCGCCCGGCCGAGGGCCCGGCGCAGGCTGAGGTTGGCCACCACCGCCGACACCACGCCGGCGGTCACCCAGGCCACGCCGACGCCGGTCAGCCCCAGGGCCGGCACCAGCGCGGCGCTCAGCCCGCCCAGCAGTGTGCCGAAGGTCAGGGTCGGCCACATCACGCTCCCGCTGCGCCCGAGCGCGACCAGGATGGTGGTGGCGCCGCCGGTGGAGGCGAAGACGAGCAGATACACCGCCAGCAGATACGGCAGCGCCCCCATCTCCGCCACCACCTCGCCGGGCACCCCGGTGGCCGAGGCGAGCAGCGGCACGCAGGCGACGGCCGTGGCGCCGAGCAGCCCGGTGGTCGTGCTCAGCCAGCGGGCGTCCCTGATGACGGGCACGGCCGACGGTGGATCGTCCCGATACGGCGCGACGAACGGCCCGAGACCGCGCAGCGCGCCCTGCACGGCCGTGGCGGCCGGATTGAGCACGGCGGTCACCACCGCGAAGGCCGCCAGCGTGACCGTGGCGTGGTTACCGAGCACCGAGGTGACCACGATCGTGCCCAGCTGACCGGTGATCATGGCGAGGAAGAGCGGCACGGCGGCGCGGAGCAGGGAGATCATCGCCCACGATGATGCGCCCGTCAGGCGCTCCTGTCGACCGGGTTGCCGGCGTCGCCCTCTGGCCTGGAGTGCACTCCAGCTATTTAGGGTGAAGTCATGGACTACGTCAATCTCGGACGCAGCGGTCTCCTGGTGAGCCCGCTCTGCCTCGGCACCATGAACTTCGGCCCGCGCACCACGGAGGAAGACTCCTTCGCGATCATGGACCGGGCGCACGAGCTGGGGCTGAACTTCTTCGACACGGCGAACGTCTATGGGGGCCAGAAGGGCGCGGGGATCACCGAGAACATCCTCGGCCGGTGGTTCTCCCAGGGCGGCGGGCGCCGGGAGAAGACGGTCATCGCGACCAAGGTCTACGGCGACATGGGCGACTGGCCCAACGAGCGCCGGCTGTCGGCCCTCAACATCCGCCGGGCCTGCGACGCTTCGCTGAAGCGCATGCAGACCGACTACATCGACATCTACCAGGCCCATCACGTCGACCGGGACACCCCGTTCGAGGAGTTCTGGGAGGCCATGGAGATCCTGCGGCAGCAGGGCAAGATCATTTACGTGGGTTCGTCCAACTTCGCGGGCTGGCACATCGCCAAGGCCCAGGAGACGGCGGCCCGCCGCAACTTCACCGGCCTGGTCAGCGAGCAGTCCCACTACAACCTGCTCACCCGCGCCCCCGAGCTCGAAGTGCTGCCCGCGTGCGAGGACTACGGCCTCGGCGTGATCCCGTGGAGCCCGCTGGCCGGCGGCCTGCTCGGCGGCGTGCTGCGCAAGATCGACAAGGGCCGCTCGGCCGCCGACAACATGGTCAAGCAGCTCGAACGGCACCGCGACAAGATCGAGCAGTGGGAGAAGTTCTGCGACGAGCTGAACGAGGACCCGGCCAACGTGGCCCTGGCCTGGCTGCTCAAGCAGCGCGCCGTGGCCGCGCCGATCATCGGGCCGCGCACGATGGAGCAGCTCGAAGGCAGCCTGCGCACCCTGGAGATCGATCTCGACGAGGCCGCCCTGGCCCGCATCGACGAGATCTTCCCCGGGCACCGCACGGCGCCTGAGGACTACGCCTGGTAGGACCGCATGTCGATGGCCGGGGCCGGCGCGACCTTCCGCCGGCCCCGGCTTCCGGGACGAAGCGTGCGATCCGACAAGGGCGATGTGGCCGCAGCAGGGCCGCGCGTGCGGACCCCCGCAAGGGCAGCGCGGCCTCTGGCGACGGGTGCAGCCTTACGAGGGCGGCGCGACCGTACCTGGGGCCGGAGCGGGCGGTCGGGTGGCGGCCGGGGACGGCGGACCCGCAACTGGGACCGGCAACCGGGGGCCACGGCTGGGGACCGTCACGCCAGCCGGGCACCTCAGCTCAGCCAGGCGCCGATGATCACGATCAGCAGGAGGAGGCCGAGCACGATGGGCAGCAGCCAGGGGCGGGGACGATCCACGACCTGGAGCCTAGCCCCGCTCGGCGGGTGCCAGCGCCCATTCGGCGAGTGACTCGTACCTCACCTGCGCTCCGCCGTGGCTCTGGACCAGGTGGACGTGCTCGGCCCGCCACACGGAGCCACTGAAGCCGGCCAGCGACTCCACCAGGTCGCTGAGGTCGAGCTCCGTCTTGGCCCTGGCCAGGGTGAGGTGCGGGTGGAAACGCTTGTCGTCCGTCTGGGACGCCCCCGCCCGGCGGGCGCCCGCTTTGACGGAGTCGGCGAGCCTGGTCATGGGGTCGCCGGTCACGCCCGCCCAGAAGACCCGCGCCCGGCGTACGGAGGGGAAGGCGCCGAACCGGTCGAACGACAGCTCCGGCGCGGGGTGGCGAGCCACGGCCCGTGCCAGGCGGGTCTCCAGGTCGGGCAGCACGCGCTCGGGCACCTCGCCGAAGAAGCCCAGCGTGATGTGCCAGGTCGCGCGGTCGGGCCAGCGCAGGCCGGGCACCTGACCGACGTGCGGGGCGATGGCATGGGAGATCTCGTCCAGCACCTCGTCGGGCGGCACCAGGGCCGCGAACAGCCTCATGCCGGCGCTGCGGGAAGTGCCGTGAAGAGCTTCATGTCATGCGATTCTGCCCGGCCCCGCCTCACTCGTCACACCGGCTCCCGCCGCCGGTCCGCCCAGCCCCGCTCCACCAAGCCCCGCTCCGCCGAGCCCCGCTCCGCCGAGCCCCGCTCCACCAAGCCCCGCTCCGCCGAGCCCATCACCATTCCCGACGCCCGTCGTCTGCTTGGAGGTCGTCACCCCAGCCCAGGGCCGCCGACCTGCGGTCAAGCCCGTCGTCCCTGCGGTCAAAGGCTCACGGGCGCCGCCGGGTATCCACGGTTCTCGCTCGCGCCGTACGAATGACTCATGCCACCGCGAGCGTCGGCCGGCTAACCCGTGAGCTGATCAGCCGGGTGACCACCACGGCCAGACCCGTGCCCACCAGCACCAGAGCACCGGAGAGGATCACACCCATGCGTGGCCCGCCCAGTTCGGACAGCCAGCCGATCAGCGGTGCCCCGAGGGGAGCTCCGCCGGTGAAGACCAGCATGTAGATGCCCATGACCCGGCCCCGCATCTCAGGGGACGTGGCGATCTGGACGCTGGCGTTGGCCGCCGTGTTGATGGTGATCAGCGCGATCCCGGTGGGGACCAGCAGCAGCAGATAAACGGGGTAGAACGGCGCGATCCCGGTCAGGATCTGGAACAGGCCGAACCCGAGCGCCCCCACGAAGAGCACCTTGCGCGACAGCCGCGCCCGCCGCGCCGCGAGCAGCGCGCCACCGAACGCTCCCACCGCGAACATGCTGGACGCCAGCCCGAACGAGGACGCCCCGGCCGCGAACACCTCGCGGGCCATCAGCGCGATCGACATCGAGAACGACTGCGAGAACATCGACACGAACGCGATCAGCAGCACCGGCATCAGCAGCTCCTCGTGCTGGAGCACGTACCGGAGCCCTTCGCGCAGCTGCCCCTTGGCCCTGGGCACCGGCTCGGAGAGGTTCAGCTCGGCCTTGCGCATGAAGACCAGGCTGGAGATCACGCCGCCGAAGGTCAGAGCGTTGATCAGGAACAGCGGCCCCGTGCCGCCGAGCACGTAGATCAGCACGCCGGCGAGCGCCGGGCCGAGCACGCGGGCGAGGTTGAAGATGGAGCTGTTCAGGGCGATGGCGTTGGGCAGGTCCTGGCGGCCGACCATCTCGACCACGAACGCCTGCCGCGTCGGCACCTCCACGCAGGAGATCATGCCGAGCAGGAACGCCATGACGTACACGTGCCAGACCTGGGCGGTGCCCGTCATCGTCAGCACGCCGATGGTGAGCGCGAGGCCGGCCATGAGCGTCTGGGCGGTGATGAGGATCGGGCGCTTGGGGTAGCGGTCGGCGAGCACGCCGCCGAACATCCCGAAGAGCAGCATCGGCAGGAACTGCAGCGCGGTCGCCGTACCGAGGGCGCTCGCGCTGCCGTGGGTGAGATCGAGGATCAGCCAGTCCTGGGCGGTGCGCTGCAGCCAGGTGCCGACGTTGGACACCGCGCCGCCCGCGCTGAACATGCGGTAGTTACGAATCCTGAGCGACCGGAACATCCCGGTCTTGGGTTCTTCAGGCTCTATATCCTGCTGAGCTTCTCCAGCAGCGGCGCCGCCTGCCTGAGGATCGCTCTCTCTTCCGGAGACAGCTCCTTCAGGCGTTGCGTCAGCCACGCTTCCTTGCGGCGTCGTTCCCCCTTCAGCAGCTTCTCGGCGGCCTCGGTCACCGAGACGGTCACCTGCCGCCGGTCGGTCGGATGCGGGCTGCGGGCGACCAGGCCGCGCTCCTCTAGCGCGGCGATCACGCGGGTCATCGAGGGTGGCTGCACCTTCTCGAGCTCGGCCAATTCGCCGGGGGTTATCCCGGAATGCCGTTCCACCGCGGCGAGCGTCGCGAACTGAGTGGGAGTCAGTGTGTGCGCTGCCGCCTGTCGTCGCAGGCGTCGGTTCAGCCTTGCGAGTGAAACGCGCAGGGCTGAAGCGAGACCCGCGTCGCTGCGCAGGTCCATCTTGGGCTGGGGTTTGGTTAGCATGAGTCATTACCTTTGCTAACTATACGGCATGGTGGGATATTTCCGTACAGAACGTTCGTCTGATCCCTTGATACCTCGAAGCCGCCCCGCCTGCGCGGAGCGGCTTCGATCGGCTTCAAGGGGTTTTGGATGGCTCGACCCGGCTCGGCCCGCCGAGACGTACGCAAGTGCTCGACGTGCTTCGACGTGCCGGCCTGGTCGGGCGGGTCGTCAGATGCCGAGCAGCGCCCGGATCGGGCCGATCGCGAAGTAGAGCGCGAAGAGGAAGGCCACGCCCCACAGCAGCGGGTGGATCTCCCGCGCCTTGCCGCGCACCACCTTGATCAGCACGTACGTGATGAAGCCGGCGCCGATGCCGTTGGAGATCGAGTACGTGAACGGCATGAGCACCACGGTGAGGAACGCCGGGATGGCGATCTCGAAGTCGTTCCAGTCGATGTCCCGTACCGCGGTCATCATCATGAACCCGACCAGCACCAGCGCGGGGGCGGCGGCCTCGTACGGCACCACCTGGACCAGCGGCGCGAAGAAGATGGCCACCAGGAACAGCAGCCCCGTGACCACGCTGGCGAGGCCAGTGCGAGCGCCCTCGCCGACGCCGGCGGCCGACTCGATGTAGGTGGTGTTCGAGGAGACCGAGCCCGCGCCGCCCACCGCCGCGCCCAGCGAGTCGACGAGCAGGATCTGCTTGGTACGCGGCAGCGTCCCGTCCTCCTGCACCAAGTCCGCCTGCCGCCCGACGCCCACGATGGTGCCCATGGTGTCGAAGAAGTCCGTGATCAGCAGCGTGAACACGAACAACCCGGCGAGCAGCACGTCCACGCGGACGAACCCGCCGAACGGGTCGAACTCGGTGAAGAGCACGAGCGGGTTGTGGAAGCCGAGGATCTGGTCGGGCACGGCGGGCAGGTTGAGCTGGAAGCCGCCCGGGTTGTCGGCCGAGGCGCGGCCCACCTTGGCCAGCAGTTCGACGATGACCGCCAGGACCGTGGTGCCGACGATGCCGATGAGGATGGCGCCCTTGACCTTGCGCGCCACCATCGCGGCCGTGGCCAGCAGTCCGACGATGAACACGAAGATCGGCCACGACGTGAGGTTGCCGCCGATGCCGAGCTCCAGTGGCGTGCCGGCGCCCTTGCGGACGAATCCGGCGTCCACGAAGCCGATCAGCGCGATGAACAACCCGATGCCCACGCTGATGGCGGTCTTGAGCTGGGCCGGGATGGCGTGGAACACGGCCGTCCGCAGCCCGGTCAGCACCAGGATCGTGATGAGGACGCCTTCGAGGAAGACCAGGCCCATGGCCTCTTCCCAGGTCATCACGGAGGCGATGCTGAAGGTGACGAAGGCGTTCAGGCCGAGCCCGGCCGCCATCGCGAAGGGCACCTTGCCGACGACCCCCATGAGGATCGACAGCACGCCGGCCACGAAGGCCGTGCCCGCGGCGACGAGCGGCACGTTCGGGGTCGTGCCGTCACCGATGAACTCGCCGGTCACGTCTTTGCCGTTGGCCAGGATAAGGGGGTTGAGTACCACGATGTAGGCCATCGTGAAGAACGTGGCCAAGCCTCCCCGTACCTCACGGGAGACGGTCGAACCTCGTGCGGAGATCGCGAAGAAACGATCGATTGCATTACGTGTGTCGCTCACGACGCGAAGGGTGACAGTAGGTGGTGAACTGCGAAAAGAGCCAGTGATGAGATCGAGACCCGATTGGAAGCTAGGCTGGACAACGTGAAGCAGCAGTGGCATCCCGATCCGGAGCCGATCAAGACCAACGACACCGCCGCCGTCGCCATCGGCACGGCCGCCTGGGCCGTCGCGCTGGTCGCCCTGCTGATCTTCCGCCCCGCCCCGGAGAACTCGTGGTGGATCTGGACCTGCGTGACCGGGATCGCCTTCGGCCTGCTCGGCCTCTGGTTCGTCCGCCGGCCCAGAAACGGCTGACCGGCCGGGTCGCGAGGCTTCCCCGGCCCTCGTCCGGGCGGACCGGGCCGTAACGGGCTCACCCCGGCGTCCCGTATCAGCGGACCGCGACGCTCCCGCCCCGGGCGTCTCGTACTGGCAGCCCGGGCCGCGATGCCCCTGATCCGGCGGTTCCATTCCGTGCGGGAGCTGACATTCGTCATGTCCGGCCGTTCGCCGAAGTCATCCGCAAGTGGTGTTTCCACCCACTACATCGGCATATGCCTACCATCCCATCCTTGATGCATGAAGAAGCCCATAGTGACCCTTCTCCTGGGAGCCGCGGTCCTCACCGCCTGCGGCACCGGCGGCACTTCAGCACCCGCGGGCGACAGCACGAAGCCGGCGGCCACCAGCACGGGCACAGGCACCGGCACAGTGGCCTGGGGCGCGTGCACCGACCTCATCGGACCCGACGGCAAGCCGGCCACCCCGGCCGCCAACGTCGAGTGCGGCAAGCTCCCCGTCCCCCTCGACTACGCCAAGCCGGACGGCGAGAAGATCGACCTCGCGCTCATCCGCATCAAGGCCACCGGCGACCGCACCGGCTCGCTCGTCTTCAACTTCGGCGGCCCCGGCGCCTCGGGCGTGGACACCCTGGCCATGGCCGCCACGGCGTTCGCCGGCCCGGGCAAGAGCTACGACCTGGTCAGCTTCGACCCGCGCGGCGTGGACCGCAGCTCGGGTGTCACGTGCGGCGACGAGACCGAGGATCTGCTCACCTCCAACGCGGACGCCGACCAGGACGCGCTGGTGAAGGAGTACGCCGCCGCCTGCGCGAAGGACTCCGGCAAGATCCTCCCGCACGTCGGCACCGTCAACGCCGCCAAGGACCTCGACCTCCTGCGCGGCGCGCTCGGCGACGAACAGCTCAACTACTTCGGCTTCTCGTACGGCACCCATCTCGGCGCCGTCTACGCCACCCACTTCCCCAAGAAGGTCGGCCGCTTCGTCCTGGACGGCGCCTTCGACCCGACCGTGACGTTCGAGGAGCGGGCCGTCATCCAGGCGTCCGGCTTCGGCCAGGCGTTCGCGGCGTTCGCCAAGGACTGCGTGGCCAAGAGCTGCGAGCTGGGCGCCGACCCGGCGGCGGTGAAGAGGACGGTCGAGGACTTCGTCGAGGGGCTCAAGACCAAGCCGCTCAAGGTCGGGGACCGCGAGCTCACCAACGGCCTGGGCCAACTGGCCATCATCACGCCGCTGTACTCGCAGCAGACCTGGCCGGTGCTGGAGCAGGCGACCGCCGCCGCTATCAAGGGCAACGGCACCATCCTGCTCGCCCTGGCCGACTCCTACACCGGGCGCAGGGCGGACGGGACGTACTCGACGATGATGGCGAGTCTGGCGGCGATCAACTGCGCGGACAACACCGAACGGCCGAACGCCGCGGAGACCGCCCGGGTCAACGAGAAGGTGAAGAAGATCTTCCCGATCCTCTCCTTCGACGGGGCCACCGGAGCGTGCGCCTACTGGCAGGTGTTCGGGGACGACGCGGCCAAGCGCATCGACGCCACCGGCTCGGCGCCCATCGTGGTCATCGGCGGCAAGGGCGACCCCGCCACGCCGTACCAGTGGGCCGGCAAGCTGATGGACCAGCTCAAGACGGGCGTCCTGGTCACCTACGAGGGCGAGGGTCACGGCGCCTACCTGACCGGCAACGGCTGCGTCATGAAGACGGTGAACGCCTATCTGCTGGACGGCAAGCTCCCGTCGAACGGCACCACCTGCGCCGCCTGATCGGCGCCACCTGATCGGCGCCGCACCGACGCACCGGGGAGGCCACATGAGGGCGCCTCCCCGGCCCTTGCCTGTCAAAAGAGCACAAACCAACGCCCTCGCACTCGGTACGGGCCGCCCGCGCTCAGGCCGGCGCTCAGGCCGGCACTCAGGACAGGTCGGCCTCCGCGAGCAGGAGCGGCACCGAGCCCGGGTCGCGCAGCAGCGCCGCCACCGCGAGCCGGTCGTTCCACTGCCCGGTGGCCCAGGCGAGCCCCCTGGCCAGCCCGTCGACCCCGGTGCAGTGCACGGCCCCCTCGAAGAACCGCCAAGCGCACTCCACCCCGTCGACCAGCAGCTTCTCGTGCTCCACGTACGTGGCAGGCGCGGTGGGCAGCAGGGACCTGACCTCGGCGGGCACGTCACGCCGGACCCCTTCGGAGGTGACCTCGCCCGAGGTGAGCTCACCGGCGAGCGGCAGGTCGAGCAGCTCGGACAGCGACTCGGCCAGGTCGTAGGAGGCCAGCACCAGCGGCCGCTCTCTGACCAGTTGCAGCAGGTCGGGCGCCTCCACCACGACGGCGTCGTCCGCGGAGGCGACCACGATGGCCCCTTCGAGCACGGCCCGCACCCGCGACGGCGGCGCGACCCGCGACGGGTCCACGGCGGCCAGCGCGGTCCACAGGGCCCGCAACTGGGCCCGGTCGACCTCGATGGACTCGTCGGCCATCAGGTCGAGCAGCTCTTCCGGGCCGCCGTGGGAGGCCAGCAGCTCGGCCAGCGTCGTGCGGACCCCGAGCATGGACAGCGCGGCCTCGTCGAGCCCGGCGGGCGCATCGGCGTAGAGGCCCTGCAGCAGCGGGTCGGCCCCGGGCAGTCGCAGCTCAAGCGGCTTGCGCCCGCCCAGCACGGCGTGATTGGCCAGCCACCAGGCGGTGTAGGACGGCACCTCCACGCCCTCGACCCGCAGCGGGTGGAGCGCGGCCCGCAGCGGCGGCGTGGTGAGCAGCCGGAGCGCGGCCGGCCAGTCGGCCACCAGCTCCAGGTCGCGCACCGCCAGGAACTCGGGCACCAGCGGCGGCACGTCGAGCTCGGGCAGCAGGTCGAGCACGTGGTCGAGCCAGTCGGCCTCGCCGTCGAGGTCGTGGTCGCAGTCGTCGGGGTCGAGCAGCACGTCGGGTTCGTGCACGACGGCGAACCCGTCGAGCACCCCGGCCGCCGCCAGCACCCGCGCGCCGTAGGTCGCCTCCAGCTCGGACGCGGCCACCCCGAGATGCGTGTCGGACTCCAGCAGCCCGGCCAGCGCCCCCTCGGCCAGCATGAGCTCACCGGCCGGGTAGAGCTCGCCGTCGCTGCCGCGCAGGGCCAGCTCGGCCAGCCACGGCGCCTCGCCGGGCGCCAGCCCGGACGCCTCCACCAGCGACAGCACGGCCCGCGCCACCGGCTCGGGATCGGGGCTGTCGAGCGACTGCGCGACGGCGGCCTTGGTCAGCGGGTCGTCGAGCACGGTCCGCGGCGTGGCCTCGGCGGCGCTCAACCGCAGCAGCGCGGGATGGGCCGCCTCGGGGTGCACGATGCGCAGCCCGAGCGGCGACAGGTCGAGCTCGGCCCCGCCGTCGGTCAGGATCAGCGTGCCCCGGGGGCCGCGGACGAGCCGGCCGTCGCTCAGCGGCACCGGCAGCGCGCCCAGCGACTCGGGGGCGTCGGCGGCCAGGACCTCGTAGAGCGCGCGCCACCAGGACGGCTCGCGCACCTCGGCGGCCTCGCCGGACAGCAGGTCGTGGGCGTGGGCGGCGTCGACCCGGCG
>NZ_BAAAMU010000064.1:0-2376 GCF_039529435.1 Nonomuraea maheshkhaliensis | reverse complement strand
GAGCAGGTCGACGACGCCGGCCAGCTCGTCCGGGCGCACGCCGAGCGCGGTCATGGCGGGGTGGCGGGCGGGCCAGCCGGCGGGCAGCAGGCCCGGCACGAAGCCGGCCACGGTGTCGAGCAGCTTGGCCGAGGCGGAGGCCACGACGGCCGCCTCCCGGCCCGGCACCACCCAGCCGTCGCCCTCGGGCTCGGGCGCGGGCTGCTCGACCTGCCACTCCGCGTCGGGCTCGTAGACCCGCGCGTCGGCGAAGGAAGGCGTCTGCACGACGGGCGCGGGCGCGGACAGGGCGGGCAGCAGCGGCGTGTCGGGCAGGCGCTGCAGCACGGCCCTGCGCACGCGGGCGTCGAGCTCGCCCTTGCCCATCAGCGAGGGCACCAGGTCGAGCAGCTTGGACGTGCGGGGCAGCTCGCGCAGCAGCCGGACGTAGGCGTCGGCGGCCCGCTCGACCAGGAAGTCGGTCAGCGGCCCCTTGGCCACGTGGCGCCGGTCGGTGGCCATCGGGAACGAGGCGATGAGCAGCGCGGGCAGGTCGATGGGCTCGTCGCTGGGCGTCGGGGCGTGCACCACGGGCGGCACGGAGGCGGGCAGGGCGCCGGGCTCGCCGGTGCCGGTCACGGGAACGGCCCAGCGCAGCGACCAGAAGGGACGGGCGCGCTCTTCCGTGGGCCGGTCGGCGAAGAGCCTGGCGACCTCCTCGGGGGTGAAAACCCCGGAGTCGGACACCACGTGCCAGCCGTCGGCAGCCACCATGCGGGTGGACCCGTCGACGTCGATCTCGATGCTCTCCAGCGCGGGCAGGCCGAGCAGCAGCGCGGGACTGGCCTCGGCGAGCATGCGCCGGACCGCGTCCACGCTCGCCTGGTCGCGCAGCGGCAGCCGGACGAGGGTGTCGAAGCCGTCGGGGATGTCGATGAGGGGCGGCTCGTCGAAGGGCAGCCGCAGCAGCGGCACGTGCCCGCCCCGGTCGGTCAGCTCGCCCGCCAGCGCGGGCAGCTCGGCCACGATGGCCGCGGTCTCCGTACGGGACCAGCGCACGGCGGG
Source organism: Nonomuraea maheshkhaliensis (assembly GCF_039529435.1). Lineage (NCBI taxonomy): Bacteria > Bacillati > Actinomycetota > Actinomycetes > Streptosporangiales > Streptosporangiaceae > Nonomuraea > Nonomuraea maheshkhaliensis. The sequence goes on along the minus strand of NZ_BAAAMU010000064.1, from coordinate 1,332 downwards.
AGCCCCGCGCGAGCCGATCGAGGGCGAGTCGCAGACCGACACGACCGCCGCGAACCCGACGCCGAACCTCCCCGCCGCGCCGGCCTCGTCGCGCTTGCCCGAGGCGCGCAGCGTGGACAGGCTCTCCACGCCGGTGGCGTCGAGCGGGGCGCCGGTGTTGGCGGCCGTCAGCACGTCACCGCGCAACGTCAGCCGCAACACCCCCGGCACACCCGCCCGCAGCGCCGCGTCGGCGGCATTCTGCGCCAGCTCGACGATCAGCCGGTCGCGGTAGCCGCCGAGCGCGAAATCCTCCTCCGCGTTGGCGTCTTCGCGGAACCGGGCGGGCGAGGCCGTCCACGCGGACAGGACGGCCGCACGCAGCCGGTCAGTGCCGTAGGTGTCGCTCATCGATCACGATCCTGGTCGAGGGTAGGGGGCCACCGTAGGTTAGCGGCCCGCACCGACACTCAGGCTCAGGAATGCCCGAGCTCCTCCGATGCGGATTCGTCGACCGAGCCGGCCTCCTCCTCCATGAGGTCGTAGCCCAGGTCGTCGAGGATCGGGATGGCCTGCTCGACCGGCGGCGGCAGCACCGCGGCCTCGGAATGGGCACCGCAGCCGTGGTCGGCGGCGACGACCTTGCCGTCGTCGGGTGCGTACTCGTTGGCGCAGACCCCGAACGACAGCCGGAGCTCACCCGACAGCAACCAGTAGAAGCCGCAGGTGGAGCACTGCGCGGGAGCGGCGTGTGCGATCGGTGTGTGTGGCCCGTGCTCGCCCGCGTGCCAGCGTCTGGCAGCCCGGTCTCTGCCAATGGCCGAGAGCACACGGGCCCGGCCCAGGCCGTACTCGAAAACCATCTGTCTGTCGGTGTCGTCGTCGACTTCGGTGAAGCCCGGCGCCAGCCGGGCGTCGTCGTCCGCGGTCGGCAGCAGATCGCCCACGCCGAGGTCGCCGGGACGCAGCCGCTCGCTCCACGGCAGCCACTCGGGCGCCAGCAGCGCGCCGGTGCCGGGCAGCAGGACGGCCTCGCTGACGGTGACCTTCTTCGCCCGCGAGGCTCGGGTCACCGTGACCGCCCAGCGCCAGCCGCGATAAGCGCGGTCGAGGCAGGCGAAGTAGTGGGTGACGATCCGGTCGCCTTCGCTTTCGTAGCCGAGGTGCTCGCCGGGCTCGCCCGGCCGCGCCAGCTCCTCGGCCGCGGCGCGAGCCAGATCGACCGCGGCGACACAGGCCTGGTCGGGAGCGGAGACGCGGGCCCGGGTGCGGCTCATCGGGCCGGCTCCGCCGAAAGGTGCTGTTCGCTCACACTCTTCATTCTCACCCATCCCGGGACGTGCGGGGGCCCAC
>NZ_BAAAMU010000063.1:0-63889 GCF_039529435.1 Nonomuraea maheshkhaliensis | reverse complement strand
AGAGCGCCGAGCCCACGCCGGGGCCCGGGCCGCTGCTCGACGCGCTGACGCCGCAGGAGCTGCGCATCGCCGGGCTGGTCGCCGACGGCCTGTCGAGCAAGGAGATCGCCGCGCGGCTGTTCCTCAGCCCGCGCACGGTCGAGTACCACCTGTACAAGATCTATCCGAAGCTGGGCATCGGCACCCGTACTGAACTCGCGCGGCTGGTAGTTCTACGGAAGGCGGGCACGGCGCGGCAGGACATGCTTTGAGCATGCATATCGACATCTGGAGTGAAGAGTTCGGCACCGCCACCGACGTGCCGATCCTGCTGGTCATGGGGTCGATGTCCCAGGGGATCCTGTGGCCGGACGAGTTCGTCGGCCGGCTGACGGCGGGCGGTCGCCGGGTGATCCGGTACGACCACCGCGACACCGGCCGGTCCGGCACCGTGGACTTCGCCACGCACCCGTACACGTGGGAGGACATCAAGGACGACGTGCTGCGGGTGATGGACGCGCACGGGCTGGAGAGCGCGCACCTGGTCTGTCACTCGGCGGGCGGGCTGCTCGGCCAGCTGATCGCGGTGGAGCGGCCGGAACGGGTGCGGACGCTCACCGTCATCGGCTCGTCACCGCTCGGCGGCGGCGAGGGCATGGTGATCATGCGAGCGCTGATGGGGCAGCCGCAGCCGGAGGGCAGCCTGCCCGAGCCCGCGCCGGAGTTCACCGGCTTCTACCGCGAGCTGATCGCCGCGCCGCCGCCCCGGGACCGCAGGGAGCGGATCGAGCTCATGATCGCCGAGCAGCGCGTGCTGCACGGCACGGCGCTGCCGTTCGACGAGGACGCCGCCCGCCGTCTGCAAGAGCGGATCTTCGACCGGGCCCGCGACCTGGACGCCGTGGCCAACCATCGCCTGGCGGCGGCGGCCAGGCCCGACTTCGAGCCGGTGGGCGTGCTGGGCCGGATCACGGCGCCCACGCTGGTCGTCGAGGGCACCCACGAGCCGGCCAAGCCGGGCCACGGCGAGCTGATCGCGAAGGAGATCCCGGGGGCGCGGCTGCTGATGATCGACGGCATGGGGCACACGCTGCCCCCGGAGGTGCACGAGGAACTGGCCGCGGCCGTCCTCGCGCACACCGCCGAGTAACGCGGGCGGGTGACCACCCGGGGGTGTCGCGGCCGGATGGCGGCGTTGGGCAGCGCCGCCGGGTGCCCGGCCGGGTGGCGGCATCGGGTGGCGGCATCGGGTGGCGGCGCCGGGACGCCCGCCCGTCAGAGGAGTTTCTCGATGGCCCCCGTGACCGCGGGGTCCTCGGGGGTGGTGCGGGGGCGGAAGCGGGCCACGACCCGGCCGTCGCCGTCCACCAGGAACTTCTCGAAGTTCCACTGGATGTCGCCGGCCTCCCCCTGCTCGTCGGCCGCCTGGGTCAGCTCGGCGTAGAGCGGGTGCCGGCCGGGGCCGTTGACCTCGGCCTTCTCCAGGAGCGGGAAGTCCACGCCGTACGTGGTGGCGCAGAACTGCTCGATCTCCTCCGCCGAGCCGGGCTCCTGGCCGGCGAACTGGTTGCACGGCATGCCGATGACGGTGAAGCCGCGAGGGCCGTACTGCCGCTGGAGCTGCACCAGGCCGCCGTACTGGGGCGTGAGGCCGCACTTCGAGGCCACGTTGACGATGAGGGCGGGCTTGCCGCCCGTCAGTTCCGCCAACGTCGTGGGGGCGTCCGCGAGGGTGCGGAGCGGGATGTCACTGAGGCTCATGATGTGACCCTACAGAACGAGTCAGGACGATAAATGTGACACAGTCCTCAATCTCGCCACCAATCCCCAGAAAAAGGTATATATCGAGATCTTTACTGACGATCCGCCTTTCCAAGGTCAATTCGCTGTAAAGGGCATCAGTCGGGCACTGTGCTGCGGTCCATGAACCCCCTCGAAAGGGAACCCGCATGCCCATGCTCCGCCGTACCGGCGTCCTGGTCCTGACCGCCACCCTGGTGGCGGCGGGCGGCGCCCCGGCCGCACAGGCGCAGAGCTCCCGGACCAGCGGCAAGAACAAGTCCATCGCCCGGCCCCTGGTGGCCGCGCGCGGCTGGAACCTGGCCCAGTTCGGATGCCTGGTGAGCCTCTGGCACAGAGAGAGCGGATGGAACCACCGCGCCGGCAACCGCGCCTCAGGCGCCTACGGCATCCCGCAGGCCCTTCCCGGGCACAAGATGGCCTCGGCCGGCCGCGACTGGCGGACCAACCCCCGCACCCAGATCAGGTGGGGCCTGTCCTACATCAAGGAGCGTTACTCCTCGCCGTGTCGCGCCTGGGCGCACTTCCAATCCCACGGTTGGTACTGACCCAAACCCCAGGTTTGATCGCGTTTTCCGGCAAGGCCCGCCCAGGCAGGCGGCGAACCGGGCAATCCCGCTCCAGCGAGAGGACCTTTTATCCGCAACGATCACACAAACACCTGTCCTTCGCGTGTCCCCATCCGTGAACAGCGGTGACAGCGCGTAATAGGAATCGTGCTAGAGGACACGTCGCGGTGCCCTCCGGGCCGCCCAGCGAGATCGGGCGGAGACGGAAATCCCGGAGGGCCGCGCGGACCCTCCGCGCCCGAGCCACGGGCGCGGACCGGCAGGACGCCGGCTGACGGCGCCCGTCCGCACGCGACCCGACAGTGAGGATTCACGTGGACAAGCGCGCCTTGAGCGGCACACTCATCTCCGTCACCGCGATCACCGCGCTCGGCACCGCCCTACCGGCCGTGGCCGAGAGCAGGCCACCGGTCAGGACCGGGATCTGGACCACGTCGGCGCAACCGAGGATGGCGGCCGTGCAGCCGTCGGGCCGGAACAAGAGGATCGCTCTCGACCACGTCGTCCAGCGCTCGTGGAACGCCAGAGAGTTCCGCTGCCTGGACAACCTGTGGACCCGCGAGAGCGGATGGAATCACAAGGCGCTCAACCGCTCGTCGGGCGCCTACGGCATCCCGCAGGCCCTTCCCGCCGGCAAGATGAGCGGTGCCGGCCGCGACTGGAAGTCGAACCCGGAGACGCAGATCCGGTGGGGCCTGGCCTACATCAAGGGGAGGTACGGCAGGCCTTGCGGCGCCTGGGGGCACTGGAGATCACACAACTGGTACTAGCCCGTTCCGGAGGGCATCCGGAGCGAGCTCACCGGGTGCCCTCCCGACGGCCCGCGTGCGCCTCGATCGCCTTGACCAGCAGTTCGAGCCCGAACTCGAACTCGGCCTCGTGGTCGCACTCGGCCAGCAGCTCCGCCAGCGAGCTCACCTCGGGGAACAGCGCGGGATCGACGCCGTCGGCCGTGATCGTCCTGGTCTGCTCGGGCGCGAACGCGGGCGTCACCCCGACCTCGCGCAGCAGCGAGCCGACGATGTAGGCGATGAACATGCGCAACATCCGCACCGCGTCCGCCCCGTCGAACCCCGCACTGCGCAGCGTGGCCAGCGCCCGCTCGACCGGCAGCAGACCGGCGGCGGAGTGGAGCTGGCGGCTGACGACCAGCATGGTCGAGCGCGGATGGTGGTGGGCGATCTGCCGGAAGGCCCGCGCCTGCGTGCGCACCCGGTCGGTCCAGTGGGCGTCGGGGTCGTCGGTGAACTCGATCCGGCTCAGCACCGCCTCGGCCACCCCGTTGAGCAGGGCGTCCTTGTTGGGCACGTGGTTGTAGAGCGACATCACCCCCACGCCGAGCTCGGCCGCGATGCGCCGCATGGAGACCGCGTCGGCGCCCTCGCGCTCGATGAGGTCGATGGCCGCGGCGATGACGCGGGCCCGGTTGAGGGGCTCGGAGTGCATAGCTCATTCTACGGATCGCGGTGATCTCAACGATCGTGCCCGGCGCGGGCGACGATCCGGCAGACTGGGCGTGATGCGGCGGATAGTGACCTATCGCGACGCCGTGGCGCTGCTCGGCGGGCCGAGCGCGATCACGGACGTCCTCGACAAGGCGTCGTCCATGGCCCTGTTCGGGCTGGGCGCGATCGACCTGTTCGACGCGCGCGCGGAGGCAGTGCGGCTCGGCGACGCGTTCCTCCGCCGGCTCCGCGACAAGGTCAAGGGCCTGAGCCGGTACGACACGACGCAGCGGCTGGCGGCGGCGCACGCGGTCATCGTGGTCACCGCCTACCTCGACGCGCTTGCCGAGGTGGATGTGCTGCGCCAGCTTACGCCGGACGACCAGCGCAGGATCACCGGCACCGAGGAGATCGGGCGTTCACTGCTCTCCTATCAGGCCCCGCTGCCCACCCCCGCCGTCCCGTTCGAGAAGCTGCTGACAATCGTCGAGGGGACCTACGCAAGCTACACCGTCGAGCTGACGCGTTTTCTGGCTGGGCTGGAATGCTGGGACCGCTGGGACGAGACCACCAGGTCCAGGCTCGACCGCGGCCTGCCGCCGCGGGCGAGACGCCGCTACGAGGAGCTGTTTCACCGGCTCGCGGCCGACTTCCCCGAGGTGGCGTGCTGGTCCGATCGCGTCGATCACCAGGCCACCCGTGCGGAGGTCAGGGACTTGGCGCGCGGGCTCGAGGGGATCAGGCGACAGCTCGCCGCGATCCCGGCGACACGCACGCCGTCCGACCGGCTGACGGCGTTGATCAGGTCGAACCGGGCCGTGCTCGGCCGCCCGTCCGTGTCCTCCACCAGGACGCCGCCGGGCATGCGGATCCCCCCGCTGGAGCAGGGCTACATCAACCCCGGCTACCGCCTGCTGCCCTGGATGTCGGCGCGGTCTCCGATCACCGCCGAGGAGGAGTGGGCGCCGCTGGCCCGCCGTCACGATCTGGATTCCTTCTTCGTCGGCCACCTCACGCAGCCAGAGGCCACGTACGCGCCCCTCCTCGTGCTCGGCCAGCCGGGCGCGGGCAAGTCGGTGCTGACCCAGGTGCTGGCGGCCCGGCTGCCCGAGAGCGAGTTCCTGCCGCTCCGCGTCGAGCTGCGCGACATTCCCGCCGACGCCGACGTGCTGGCCCAGATCGAGCATGGCATCAGGGCCACACTGGACGAGGCGATGTCGTGGCCGGAGTTCGTGCACGCGGGCAGAGGCGCGCTGCCCGTCGTCCTGCTGGACGGCTTCGACGAGCTGCTCCAAGCGACCGGCGTGAACCAGAGCGACTACCTGGAGCGGGTGGTCCGTTTCCAGGAGGCCCAGGCCGAGCGGGGCCGGGCGCTGGCGGTCGTCGTCACCTCAAGGACGGCGGTGGCCGACCGGGCGCGAATCCCGTGGGGGGCATCCGTCATCCGGCTGGAGCCGTTCGACAGCGAGCAGATCCACCAGTGGGTCGGCACCTGGAACGACAGCAACGATGGCTACTTCCGTGAGCGCGGCCTGCAGCCGCTGCCCGTGGACCGGGTGCTGGCCGTGCGGAACCTCGCCGGGCAGCCGCTGCTGCTGCTCATGCTCGCCCTGTACGACGCCGACGCGAACGCGCTGCGCCTCATGAACGAGGACCTGCACGAGGCGGAGCTGTACGAGCGGCTGCTGCAGGGCTTCGCCGCCCGCGAGATCGGCAAGGCGCGCACCGACCTCACGGATGAGGAACGGGCCCGAGCCGTGGAAGACGCGCTTCTGCGCCTGTCGGTCACCGCGTTCGCGATGTTCAACCGGGGCCGGCAGTGGGTCTCCGAGGCCGATCTGGACGCCGACCTGCGGGCGCTGCTGCCCGATGAGACCTCCCCTGCCCAGGACCACGGCCTGCGCCGCACGCTGACCCCAGCCGAGAGCGTCATCGGCGGCTTCTTCTTCGTGCGCACGACCCAGGCGCTCCGCGACGACCAGCGGCTCAAGACCTACGAGTTCCTGCACGCCACGTTCGGCGAGTACCTGGTCGCTCGGCTGGTCGTCAGGGAACTGGCCGACATGGCCGAGGAGCTCGCGTTCGCCGGTTCCCGCCGGCGCCCCGCCCGGCCCGACGACGCCTTCCTGCACGCGCTGCTGTCGTTCGCGGCCCTCACCGTCCGCGCCCCCATCGTGGACTTCCTCAGGTACGGGCTGGCCACCGCTGTCCCGCCCGACCGGCGCGCGCTGCTCACCCGTCACCTGTGCGAGTTGTTCGCCGGCTCGCTGATGGAGCGGCCCGGCTCCCCCTACGACGCTTACCAGCCGGTACGGGCGGAGGCGACCCTCCGTTACGCCACCCACAGCGCCAACCTGCTGCTGCTCGCCGTGCTGTCGGCGGGCGAGCCCGTCACGGGCACGGATTTGTTCGGCACCGCCCAGCCGGAGCAGGCGAACGAGCGGTGGCGCCGGATCTCCCGGCTGTGGCACGCGCAGCTCAGCAGGGCGGAGTGGGACGCGCTCACCCGCACCATCAGGATCCGCCACTTCGTGAGCGGCCGGAGCAGGATGATGACCGCCGCGTTCGAGCGGGATCCGGTCATCGACAGCCGCGACCTGGCCTTCTTCACCTGGCCGGACGGCGAGGACGAGGGCCGGGCGGAGAGCCCGTACCGGATCCGATCGAGCAACTCGGTCTGGATGCGCGAGATCGCCTTCCGCGACGACACCACGCTCGCGCACCTCTTCATCGCTCTGCTGCCCTACCAGGCGGAGGTCGACGACGGGGCCCTCGGCGCCAACCCCCGCAGTCGCGTCGCCGATCTGCTCACCCTCCTGCTGCGCCGCGCCCCCGACACACGCGCCTACATGCGCGCCCTGGCCCTACCGCCGACGCGGCAGTACGTGGATCGGGTGCTGAGACAGCTGGAGGTGGACGCCCACCACCTGCCATACGCCGACGTGCTGTTCATCCTCAACCAGGCCGGCGTCTGGTGGCAGCCCCCCGACCGGCTGGAGAACGTCCTGCGCGTCCTGCGGAGCAGGCCGAACCCCAACCCGGGCGTGCTGGCGGAGATGGAGGAGCTGCTAGTCCACTGGAAGGCAAAGGACGAGGCGGGTTTCTGGCCCCTCCCCGATCCTGAGATCACCCCCGTGAGCCCTGGCGATCTCACGGGCGATGGGCAATCCGAGCCCACTCCCCCCGGTATCCCGTGACCTGGTCGTATCCAGCCGAGTGAACCGCTGGAACACGGTCTCCCGCATGTCCTCAGGAATCCCGGGCCCGTCGTCCGACACCTCCAGCAACGCCTCGTCCCCCCGCCGGCACACCGCCACCCGCACCCGCGTGTCACCGTACCGATCAGCGTTGGACAGCACGTTCGTGAAGAGCCGGGCCAGCCGCAGCCGATTCCCCCGGACGAACACGCACGGTTCGAGGCTCAGCGTGACAGGCAGCCGCCCAGGGCGGCGGCCGACCTCCTCCTCGACCATCCGTCCCAGGTCGATGCGCTCCTGCCGGATGTCGCCGCCGGCGTCCAGCCGGGCCATCAGCAGCAGGTCCTGCACGATGTCGGACAGTCGCCGCGCGTCGTTCAGCGCGGCCCGCCAGTCCTCGGAGGTACGCTCCTCCATCCCCGCCTCCAGCCGCACCATCAGCGCCGTGATCGGCGTGCGCAACTCGTGGGAGGCGTCGGAGACGAACCGGCGGTGCCTGGCCACGGCGTCCTCCAGCCGGGCGAGCGTGTCGTTGACGGTCGTGGCCAGCTCGGCCACCTCGTCCTCGGTGCCGGGCACCTCGATGCGCCGGCCCAGGTCCTCGGCGCTGATCCGCTCCAGGCCGCTCCTGATGCGCTCGACAGGGGCCAGGACGTGGCCGACCCCGTACCAGGCGCCCCAGCCCATCAGCGCCAGCAGCACGCCGGAGGCGCCGAACAGGATGGCGGCGATGTAGGACGAGTCGAGCTGGAACGGCTCGCGGATCGCGGCGTAGGCCACCACCGACCCGTACGCGGTGGCGCGGTTGCTGGTGCCCACGACCACCAGGCAGCCTTCGGGCAGGCACACCCGGGAGCTGACCCGCGAGTCGCCGCCCTCGGGCCGCTCCAGGGTGAGCGGCGGCCGGCCGGCCAGCCCGGCACTGGCCGCCACCACCTCGCCCTTCAGGTTGACGACCTGCAGCAGCCCGACACCCGCCTGCGGCGGGATCGGCCCGGTGAACTTGCGGTCGTCGATGAGCGTGGTGATGCGCCGGCTGGCCTCGTCGGCCTGGTCGACGATCCGGTCCCTGACCCGCGACGGGTACAGGAGCGAGATCGCCGTCGCCCCGCTCAGCAGCAGGATGCCGAACACGACCACCGTCGCGACCGTCATCCTGCACCTGATGGACCGACAGTGCGTCATGCGTCACACTGTGCCACTTTCATGACAAAACGCAGGTCAAACCCACACCCACCGTCAACCGTGGTAGCGGCGGTGCAGCTCGTGGACCTCCTCCGTCAGCTCGGGCACCGGGCCCTCGACGACGACGTCCGGGGCGATCTCGTTGACCGGCAGCGGGCGGACAGGCGCGGCGGGCACGCCCAGCTCGCGCAGCCAGCCGTCGAGCTGGGCGGAGGAGGCGACGTAGACGATGCGGCCGAGACCGACCCAGGCGTGCGCGGCGGCGCACATCGGGCAGTGCTCGCCCGAGGTGTAGACGGTGGCCGCGGCCCGCTGCTCGGGCGTCAGGTGCTCGGCCGCCCAGCGGGCGAGAGCGAACTCCGGATGCCGGGTGCGGTCTCCGGTCGCCACCCGGTTGTGATCCTCGGCCAGCGCGGCGCCGTCGCCGGCGACCAGCACCGAGCCGAACGGCTCGTCGCCCAGTTCCAGGGCCCTGGTGGCCAGCTCGACGCAGCGGCGCAGGTGCGGCAGCTCGGATTGCTCGATCATGGATTCACCATCTCAGACGTCGTGCGACCGCCGCGCGAGCGGGAAACGGTCCGCCGGAAGTGCACGATCTTTCACGTTTGTGCACGTCACATACGGAAACCCCACCGTGGGGCCACAGAAAATCGGTTGATCCCACGTATTAGCCTAGAAGGGATGCCTCCCGATACGCACAAACCTCGCCGTCCCCTGCTCTCCTCCAACTCACTGTGGCGGATGAAGTCCTACCTCCGCCCCTACGTCACCAGATTGATCGTCATCTGGCTGACGGCGATCGCCGGAATCGCCACCGTCATCGCGTTCCCTCTCATCATCGAGAGAGTCATCGACGGGCCCGTGCAACACGGTGACCCAGACGGGCTGTTCCCCCTCGGGCTGCTCGCGATCGGCGTCGGCGCCCTGGAGGCGCTGCTGATCCTGTTCCGGCGCTACATGCAGGTCCGTCCGGTGCTCGGCCTGGAGACCGCGCTCCGCGACGATCTGTACGAGCACCTGCAGCGCCTGCCCATGGGCTTCCACGGAGACTGGCAGTCAGGGCAGCTGTTATCACGGGCGACCACCGACCTGTCGACGATCCGCCGCTTCCTCGGCTTCGGCATGCTCTTCCTGGTCATGAACGTGCTGCAGGTCGGCGCGGTCACCGTGCTGCTGCTGAACAAGTACTGGCCGCTCGGGCTGCTGGTGCTGGCCTCGGTCGTGCCGATCGTGTGGACCTCGCTGCGCTTCGAGAAGCGCTACATCAGGATCTCCCGCCAGGTCCAGGACGAGCAGGGCGACCTCGCCACGCTCGTCGAGGAGTCCGCGATCGGCATCCGCACGATCAAGGCGTTCGGCCGCCGCCACCACGTCTACGACCAGTACGACGACGCCGCGCTCAAGGTGTACGGCACGTCGATGGACAAGGTGCGCCTGTCGGCCAAGTTCTTCTCCTTCCTGGAGATCATCCCCAACATCACGCTGGCCCTGGTGGTGCTGCTCGGCGCGCTGGCGGTCGGCCAGGGCGCGCTGACGCTGGGCGCGCTGGTCGCCTTCACCACGCTGATGCTGCAGCTCGTCTGGCCCGTGGCCAGCCTGGGCTACCTGCTGGCCATGGCCCAGGAGGCGATGACCTCCGCCGACCGGCTCATGGAGGTCATGGACACCGTCCCGGCCATCGAGGGCGGCACCGGCACCATCGAGGAGCCGCGCGGCCACCTGCGCTTCGAGGGCGTCGGCTTCCGCTTCGCCGACTCCGAGAAGCCGGTGCTGCGTGACGTCTGGCTGGAGGTGCGGCCGGGTGAGACCGTGGCCATCGTGGGCGCGACCGGGGCGGGCAAGACCACCCTGACCGCGCTGGTGCCGCGCCTGCTCGACCCCACCTCGGGCCGGGTCACGATCGACGGCCACGACGTGCGCGACCTCGACCTGAAGACGCTGCGCTCGGTGGTGGCGACGGCGTTCGAGGAGCCCACGCTGTTCTCGATGAGCGTGCGCGAGAACCTCATGCTCGGCCGGCTCGACGCGACCGAGGAGGAGCTGGCGCAGGCCATCCAGACCGCGCAGGCCATGTTCGTCTACGACCTGCCGTGGGGCCTCGACACCCGGATCGGCGAGCAGGGGCTGTCGCTGTCCGGCGGCCAGCGGCAGCGGCTCGCCCTGGCCAGGGCGGTGCTGAGCAAGCCGCGCGTCCTCGTGCTGGACGACACGCTGTCGGCGCTCGACGCCGAGACCGAGGCCCTGGTGGAGGAGGCGCTGCGGCACGTGCTGCGCGAGGCGACCGGCATCGTGGTCGCCCACCGCGCCTCCACCGTGCTGCTGGCCGACAAGGTCGCGCTGCTGCGTGACGGCACGATCACCCACGTCGGGCAGCACCGCGAGCTGCTGGCCCGGGTGCCCGAATACCGGGAGCTGCTGGCCCAGGACGCCGACTTCGACGACGCCTCGGAAGGAGCACTGCGATGACCACGACAGCTCCGGAGAAGGGCGGCGACTGGCGCGGCGTCGCCTCCGAGGATCAGGACGAGCTGCCGCAGAAGGTGTCCGTGCTGCTGCGGTCGCGGTCGCGGCGGCTGCTCGGCGACCTGCTGCGGCCGTACCGGAAGAAGATCGCGCTGCTCGTCCTGATCATCGTGACCTCCAACGCGGCCGGGCTGTCGATCCCGTTCCTGGTCTCGGTGGGGATCGACGAGGGCATCCCGCCGATCGTGTCCGGCTCGGGCACGACGGTCCTGGTGACGGTGGTCGGGGTGATCCTGGCCGCCGCGATCATCCAGGCGTTCACCCGGCAGGCGTTCCTCGGGCTGATGGGCTCGATCGGCCAGAACATCCTGCTGGAGCTGCGCCGCAGGGTGTTCGACCACTTCCAGCGGCTGTCGCTGAGCTTCCACGAGGGCTACACCTCCGGCCGGGTCATCTCCCGGCTGACCTCCGACATCGAGGCCATCGCCGAGCTGGTGCAGTCGGGGTTCGACGCGCTGGTCAAGGCGGTGCTGACGCTGGTCGGCACGGCGGTGCTGCTGCTCATCCTGGACGTGCACCTGGGCCTGGTGGCGCTGGTCCCGCTGCCGCTGCTGCTGCTGTTCACCAAGTGGTTCCAGCGGCAGTCGGCCATCGTCTACCGGCGCACCCGCGAGGCGGTCGCCCTGGTGATCGTGCACTTCGTGGAGTCGATGATCGGCATCCGCGCTGTGCAGGCGTTCCGCAGGGAGCCGCGCAACCAGGAGATCTTCAAGCAGCTCAACGACGACTACCGGGCCGCGAACGCGCGCAGCATGTACCTCGGCGCGACGTTCATGACCGGCGTCAGGCTGATCGGCAACATGACGATCGGCGCCGTGCTGCTCTACGGCGGCTACCTGGCCCTGCGCGGCGAGGTCAACATCGGCGTGCTGGCCGCGTTCCTGCTGTACCTGCGCCAGTTCTACGAGCCGATGCAGGAGATCAGCCAGTTCTACAACACGCTGCAGTCGGCCGGCGCGGCGCTGGAGAAGCTCTCCGGCGTGCTGGAGGAGGAGCCCTCGGTGCCCGAGCCGCGCGAGCCGGCGTCGCTGCCGCAGGGCAGGGCGCGCGGCAAGGTGCGCTTCGACGGCGTCGAGTTCGCCTATGTCAAGGAGATGCCGATCCTGCCCCGCCTCGACCTGACGATCCCGGCGGGTCAGAGCGTGGCGCTGGTCGGCGCGACGGGCGCGGGCAAGACCACGCTGGCCAAGCTGATCTCCCGCTTCTACGACCCGACCGAGGGCGCCGTGCTGCTCGACGGCGCCGATCTGCGCACGCTCGACGAGCCGACGCTGCGTCAGGCCGTGGTCATGGTGACGCAGGAGAACTTCCTGTTCAGCGGTACGGTCGCGGACAACATCAGGTTCGGCCGCCCTGACGCCACCGACCGCCAGATCTGCGAAGCGGCCAAGGCCATCGGCGCCCACGAGTTCATCTCGGGCCTGCCCGACGGCTACGACACCGAGGTGGGCAAGCGCGGCGGCCGCATGTCGGCCGGGCAGCGGCAGCTCGTCGCGTTCGCCAGGGCGTTCCTGGCCGATCCGGCCGTGCTGATCCTCGACGAGGCGACCTCCAGCCTCGACGTGCCGAGCGAGCGGCTGGTGCAGCGGGCGCTGCGGACGATCTTGGCCGACCGGACGGCGCTGATCATCGCGCACCGGCTGTCGACCGTGGAGATCGCCGACCGGGTGCTGGTGATGGAGCACGGGCGGATCGTCGAGGACGGCCCGCCCGACCAGCTCATCGCCGCCTCGGGGCGCTTCGCCGGGCTGCACCGGGCGTGGCTGGAGAGCCTGAGCTAGCGTCGCGGTGAGCGAGCGTGGCCCTATGATCGCGGTGGTCGGCCGGCAGGCGCGCCCGTCAGGATCGGGCACGCCTGCCGGCCGTCAGTACAGCGGTTTGCGCACCGGGGTGAGCAGCGGCGTCGCGTCGGGCGCGGGCGGCTCGGCCGGTGGGATCAGCTCCGGATGGCGCGACAGGTAGCCGTCCGGGAACATCGTGACGTCCTGGCACCCGCACTGCGGGCAGCTGACGCCCGCCGACGGCGGTGCGGCGGGAAGGCCGCGCCGCAGCCAGATCTCCCCCGTGTTTCCGTGGTCGTTCTCGAAGTGCCTGACGACGTAGTCCTCCTGCCAGACGTGCCAGCAGTGGCGGCACTCGAAAGGCACGCTTCTGTGTACTTCTTCCACGAGGTCACCCCCTGCTTCGAGTGTCCGTCCCCTTCCCGGCTTCCCGCAAGCGGCCTTACCGAACGCTGACGAGCGCGAGCGGCCGTACCGGACGCCGAGTCTCACCGGACGCCGACGACGAAGGCGACGGCGCCCGCCACCACGCTCAACGTGCCGAGCCAGGCGAAGACCGCGTCGAGTCCCGCGTCCAGCGGCCGTCCCGCGTGCAGCGCCGCCTGCACGCGGCGGAAACGCAGTCTCGTCCTGATCAGCAGTACGCCGCCGCAGAGCGCGGCCAGGGCGAAACCGGCGATCACGAACGCGGGCAGCGCGTTCCGCAGTGCCAGCCCGGTCGCCGCCAGGCCGCCGGTGGACAGGGCCGCGGCCGTGCGCACCCAGGCCAGCCGGGTGCGCTCGCTCTGCAGGCCCTCGTCCCAGATCTTCTCGGTGCCGGGCATCGGTCAGCCGGACACGACGATGAGGACCAGGGCGGCCACGGCCACGGCCGCGACGCCGTAGCCGAAGACGGCCGCGAGGGCGGGCGGAGGCAGCGGCGCCTGCTGCCGCAGGGCGCGCTGGATGTTACGCCAGCGGGGGTAGGCCATGCCGGCCGCCAACGCCGAGAGGGTGACCAGCACGACGGCCAGCGCCGTGCGGATCCACGGGACGAACACGTCGGAAGGCAGCGCCGCCATGGCCACCCCGCCCGCGCTGAGCGCCAGCGCCGTGCTCAGCCAGGTGAGGAAGGTGCGTTCGTTGGCCAAGGTGAAACGCGGGTCGGGTTCCATAGGAAAAACGGTAATTCGTCACCATTTCCCCTAGAGAAGGCGGGATTCTCCCGGACGGCTTCAGGCTCAGGTGCAGGCCTGGGTGATCTTCTCCACGTACGCGGCCCCGTCGGCGCTGACCTTCTGCACCGCGTCAACGGCGTCGTTGGCGTCCTTGACGGTGATGCCGGTCAGCGTGGCGGCCAGGTTGTCGGAGGCCTCCTTGATCGTGGTGTTGGCGGCCTTGTCGGCGACGTCGTTGAGCTTGGTAGCCGCGTCGTCGAGCGCCTTGTCCATGGCCTGCGGGTCGTTGGTCAGCTTGGCGATCTCGGCGCCCAGCTCGGCGACGATCTTGGGAGCCTCCAGGCAGGCCTGGGCCTTGTCGATGGTGCTGTTGACCTCGCTGCAACCGGCGGCGAGGACACACGAGGCGAAGAGGGCCAGGGGCACGAACCGGCTTCTGTAGTGAGGCATGATTCGACCCTACCCAAGGGTACGGCCACGTGCTGTGAACGATCGGCTCAGGATAGCGACCGTAGCCATCCGGTGAGCAGCCGGTTGACCTCGTCCGGGCGCTCCTGCTGCACCCAGTGGCCGCAGCCGTCGAGCAGGTGCGCGCCCGACAGGCCGGGCAGCGTCCTGGGCAGGGCCTCGATGGCGCCGCCCATCCACGACGTGGTGGGGTCGAGCTCTCCGCCGACGAACAGCGCCGGCTGCGCGATCGCCGCGCCGTCCCACGCGGCGAGGTCCTCCCAGTCGCGGTCCAGGTTGCGGTAGCGGTTGAGCGCCCCGGTCAGGCCCGTACGCTCGAACTCGCCCGCGTAGACGTCGAGGTCGGCCTCGGTGAGCCAGGCCGGCCTGACGCCCTCGGGGAAGCGGTCGCGCAGCCGCCCGCCGGGCCGGACGCGCCAGGCGCTGTCGCCCATCGTGTCGCCCGACAGGCTGGCGTAACAGCCGGCCAGCCAGCCGCGCACGTCGGGCTCGATCTCGGTCTCTGCTCGGCCGGGCGTCTGGAAGTAGCTGACGTAGAACTCCTCGTCGCCGCCCATCCTGGCGAACCCGTCGGTGGGGCGGCGGGGGCCGCGCGGCGCGTACGGGACGCTGAGCAGGCCGACCGCACGGAAGAGGTCGGGCCGCAGCAGGGCGGAGTTCGCGGCGATCGGCGAGCCCCAGTCGTGCCCGACGATCACGGCGGAGCGCTCGCCCAGCGCCCGGACGACGGCGGCGTTGTCGGCGACGCAGGCCAGCATGCGGTAGTCCGCGACGCGGGCCGGCTTCGACGAGCGGCCGTAGCCGCGCACGTCCACGGCCGCCGCCCGGAACCCGGCCGCGGCGAGCGCGGGGAGCTGGTGGCGCCAGGAGTACCACGACTCGGGGAAGCCGTGCACCAGCAGCACCAGCGGGCCGCTGCCCTGCTCGGCCACGTGGATCCGGCCTCCCGGCACCTCGACGAGCCGATGCGTGATCTCGGACATCTCCACCTCTCCCTGCCTCAGCGCGTTCACCAGCACTATGGCGGGCTCCCGGCGGCCCGCGCCAATCACGTTGCCGTTACGGCAAAGAAGTCCGCTGATCCGGGTTGACCTGCGGTCATTCCGGATCCGATATGAGTTCTTTCGCGATATCGCTATTAGACATCGGCCGAGGGCATCTGCTTTGCTCCTGCCCTCCGGATCCCGATCGACGAAAGCAAGGACTACGTATGCGCAACCTCCGCTGCCCCGCCCTGCGGGTGACCGCGCTGACGGTCTCCCTCCTGGCGGGCGCCGCCCTCGCCGCCGCCCCGGCCACGGCCGCGACGGCGCCCGCCGCGCAGGCGGCGCCGTCGGCTGAGGCCGCCCAGATCAAACAGGTCAGGCTGCCGGGTGAGGCTCAGGTCAAGAAGGAGCTGCGGGCGCTCGAAGCGTCGTTCGACGGCCGCATCGGCGCGTACGCCATCGACACCGCCAGCGGCAGGACCCTGGCCTACCGGTCGGGTGAGCGTTTCCCGCTGCTGTCCACGTTCAAGGCGATGGCCTGCGCGGCGGCGCTGCACCGGGCCCGCACCAGCGAGGCTGGCCTGATGGACAAGGTGGTCAAGTGGACCACCGCGGACCTCAAGCCCAACTCGCCGACCACGGAGAAGCACGTCAAGGACGGCCTGACGGTCGCCGAGCTGTGCCAGGCGGCGATCACCCTGAGCGACAACACCGCGGGCAACATGGTGCTCAAGCAGATCGGCGGGCCGGCCGGGCTGACGCGGTACTTCCGCACGCTCAAGGACCCGGTCTCCCGCCTCGACCGCTGGGAGACCGAGCTCAACGACTGGACGCCCAAGGACAGGCGCGACACCACCACGCCCGCCGCCATCGCCCGCGACCTGCGCGCGGTCACCGCCGGCGGCGCGCTGAACCCCAAGGACCGCGCGCGGCTCAACGGCTGGCTGATCGCGACCGAGACCGGCGGCGCCCGCATCCGCGCCGGCCTGCCGAAGACCTGGACGGTCGGCGACAAGACCGGCACGAACACCGAGATCGGCGCGGGCAACGACATCGCCGTCGTCTGGCCCGCCGGCCGGAAGGCCGCCCCGATCATCCTGGCCGTCTACACCAACCGCGAATCCGCCGGCGCCGTCACCAACGACGCGGCCATCGCGCGTGCCGCCACCATCCTGGCCCGCGGCCTCGGCAGGCTCTGATGGGACGACGGGGGACGAAGATCGCACGCCTGGCCGCGGCGGGGGCCGCGGCCGGCGTTCTGGTGGCGGCCATCGTGATCCCGGCCGTGGGGGGCGCCGGGGCCGGGTTCGTGGCGGCGGCCGAGGAGGTCAACCTCGCGCCGGCCGACCTGACCGAGCCGCCGCCGGCCGAGGTGACGATCGTGCGGGACGCGAAGGGCGGCGAGATCGCCCGGTTCTACGAGGAGTACCGGGAGGTCGTCGGCTTCGACGAGATCTCGCCGGTGATGAAGACGGCGATCGTGGCGATCGAGGACTTCCGCTTCTACCAGCACGGGGCGATCGACATCGAGGGCACGCTGCGCGCGCTCGCCACGAACCTGCGCTCCGGCGGGGTGAGCCAGGGTGGGTCCAGCATCACCCAGCAGTACGTCAAGCAGGTGCTGTTCAACGCGGCCACCACGGACGAGGATCGCCACGCGGCCCTGGAGGCGAGCTACGCGCGCAAGCTGAACGAGCTGCGGTACGCGATGGGCATCGAGGAGAAGTACACCAAGGACGAGATTCTTGCGAAATATCTGAACATCGCGTACTTCGGCGCGAGCGCGTACGGGGTGGAGGCGGCGGCCAAGCGCTTCTTCGGCACGCACGCGGCCGACCTGACCCTGCCGCAGGCGGCGACGCTGGCCGGCGCCGTCCAGGACCCGAACGCCACGGACCCCAATCTGGGCCGGGCGCAGCGCGACCGCCTGCTCAAGCGGCGCAACGTCGTCCTGGACCGGATGGCCGAGCTGGGCGAGATCACCGCGGATCAGGCGGCCGAGGCCAAGGCGGCCAAGCTCGGGTACAAGGGCACTCGCCTGCCCGGCGGCTGCGAGTCCAGCAAATATCCGTATTTTTGTCTTTATGTCCGCCAGGAGATTCTCAGCAATCCCGACTTCGGCCCCACCGCCGAAACCCGGCTGGCCAGGCTCAACCGCGGCGGCCTGACGATCACAACCACCCTCGACCCCGGCATGCAGGCGGCCGCGGAGCAGGCCGTCGCCCGGTATGTGCACCCCTCCGACGCGCCCGTCGCGGCCCAGGCCCTGGTCCAGCCCGGTACGGGGGCGATCAGGGCGATGGCGGCCAGCCGGCGGTACGGGACGAAGGCGGCCAGGAACGAGATCTCGTACAACGTGGTCGCCGACGCCGCGCACGGGGGCGGCATCGGGTTCCAGCCCGGCTCGACCATGAAGACGTTCACCCTGATCACCGCGCTGAAGCAGGGCATGAAGCTGGACGACGGGCTGGCCGCCGGAGCGGGTTACCGGGCGCCGTCGTACGCGACGTTCAAGAACTGCGCCGGCCAGAGCATCGGCGACCCCGGCCACACCGTCACCAACGACGAGGGCTCCCCCGGCTGGAAGACGCTGCGCAGCGGCACCTGGAACTCGGTGAACACGTTCTTCATGGAGCTGGAGGAGCGGGTCGGGCTCTGCGAGACGGTCAGGACGGCCAAGTCCCTGGGCGTGCGGCGGGCCGACGGGAAGAAGCTGCAGGAGTACGAGACGTTCACGCTCGGCATCAACGAGAGCGACCCGGTCACCATCGCGACCGCGTACGCGGCCATCGCGGCGCGCGGCGAGTACTGCGCGCCCATGGCCGTCACCCGGATCACCGGCCGCGACGGCGAGAGCACCCGCTACCGGCCCAGGTGCCGCCAGGCCCTCGACCCGGCCGTCGCGGACGCCACCGCCGAGGTCCTGTCGGGCGTGTTCACCAAGGGCACCATGCGCGGGGTCGGCGGTCTGGGCCGGGACGCGGCCGGCAAGACGGGCACCACGGACGACTACGCCTCGGCCTGGTTCGCCGGCTTCACCCCCGACCTGGCCGGCGCGGTGAGCCTCGGCGACCCCCGGGGCTCGCAGCGGTACAAGCTGACCGGGGTGACGATCGGCGGGCGGTACTACGGGTCGGTGCAGGGGGCGAGCATCCCCGGCCCGATCTGGCGGGACACGATGCTGTCGGCGCTGCGCGGGGTGCCTCCCACGGCGTTCACCCCGGTCGACCAGGCCCGCTTCGGGGGCTGCGCCGAGAGCTGCCGCCCGGAGAAGCAGGACCCGGAACCGACCCCTCTGGGAACCGCCGAGCCCGAGACGCCCACCACGGGGGCCCCCGTCACGGAGACGACCGCCCCGGCGGCGGAAACCCCGGACGTGACCCTCGACCCCGGCGACATCCTCAACTGATGACCCGCCGGCCTCGCGTCGGGGCGGGACGATCACGGGGTGAGCGGGGGTCGGCCGGGGGCGCGTATCGTACAGCGTGACCTGCATCCTGCTCGTCGAGGACGACGACGTCATCCGCAAGACCGTCTCCATGGCACTCGGACGCTACGGTTACCAGCTCGACACCGCCGCCGACGGGCTGAGCGGGCTGGAGGCGTTTCGCGGCGGCGGGCACGATCTGCTCGTGCTCGACGTGATGCTTCCCGAGCTGGACGGCATCAGCCTGTGCCGCCGGGTCAGGGAGTCCAGCCAGGTGCCGATCCTGATGATGTCGGCGCGGGGCGACTCGCTGGACGTGGTGTCCGGGCTGGAGGCGGGGGCCGACGACTATGTGGTCAAACCGGTCGACATCCCGGTGCTGGTGGCCCGGATCAGGTCGGTGCTGCGCCGCGCCGCCGCCCCGGCGGAACCATCCGGCGGGCCGTCGTCCAGCGAGGCATCGTCCGGTGTGCTGAGGTTCGGCGAGCTGAGCGTGGATCCGGCCGCGCTGGAGGTGCGGCTCAGCGGGCAGCTGGTCGAGCTGGCCCCGACCGAGATGCGGCTGCTGCTGGAGTTCGCCGCGCATCCGGGCATCGTGCTGGAGCGGGCCACGCTGCTGCGCGAGGTGTGGGACTACGGCTGGGACGGTGACAGCCGCGTCGTCGACCTGTGCGTGCAGCGGCTGAGGAAGAAGATCGGCGCGGACCTGATCGAGACCGTGCGCGGGTTCGGCTACAAGCTGCGCAGGTCATGAGACGGCGAGCTGAGCGGGTCATGAAGCTGCGAGCGGAGCGGGTCGTGAGACCGGAGTCGTTGCCGGGGCCGGCGCGATGAAAGGTGGCGGGGTAGGTGCCAGGGTCGTTGCGGTGGAAGGTGGCGGCGCTGATCACGGTGGCCTGTTGCGCCGTCGCTGCCGTGGTCGGGGTGCTGGTGCACCGGATGACGTTGGAGCGCACGATGCGGCTGGGCGAGGACCGGGCGCTGACGGACGTGGCCACGGTCGCGGCGCAGTACCGGACGGGCGCCGCCCCCGAGCAGCCCGTCCCGTGGACCGACTGGATCCGGGATCCGGCCGAGCTGCCCGCGGCCTTGCGCGCGCGGCTGCCCGCCGAGCAGCCCACCGAGGATCCCACCGTGTCTTCCCCTGGGTCCTCCCCTGGGTCCTCCCCTGACTCTTCCACTGCGGCGCCCGCCGAGTCCTCCACCGGGTCTCCCACCCCATCACCCACCGGCTCGCCGGCCTGGACGCCCGACGGGTCAGCCGTCACCTGGTACGACGACCAGAAGCCGGACCAGCCGTGGATGTGGGCGGCACTGCGAGTGCACGGCGGTTTCGTGGCCACGTCCAAGATCGACATGAGCTCGGACCTCGCGGGCCTGCGCGCACTCGACCGCGCCATGGTGCTGGCCGCCCTGACCGCGCTCGCCGTGGTGGTGCCGCTCTCGGCGCTCCTCGCCGAACCGGCCAACCGGCGCCTCCGCCGGGTCGCCGTCACCGCCCGCCGGATCGCGGCCGGCGACCTGGACGCCCGCGTCGCCACAACGAAGCCGCTCGGGTCCGGCCGGCGGGACGGGGTCAGCGCGACGAAGCGCCCCGGCCGGGGGGACGAGATCGCTGACATCGCCGTCGCCGTGGACTCCATGGCGGCGAGCCTGCAGCACCGCCTGCTGGCCGAACAGCGCTTCACCGCCGACGTCGCGCACGACCTGCGCACCCCCATCATGGGCCTGGTCGCCGCCGCCGAGCTGCTGGACGAGGGCGAGGCGACCGACCTGGTACGCGACCGCGTACAGGTGCTGCGCTCCCTGGTCGAGGACCTGCTCGAAGTGTCCAGGCTGGACGCGGGCGCCGAGGTGGCCGAGCGAGTACGGGTGCCGCTGGCCGAGCTGGCGGCGCAGTCCGCGGAGCGGGTGGGCGTCGAGGCACGGGTGGTGACCTCGGCCGGCGGCGAGCCGGTCGCCGTGACCGATCCGCGCCGGCTGGACCGGATCGTGGCCAACCTCGTGCTGAACGCCCGCCGCCACGGGGAGCCCCCGGTGCTGATCACCGTACGGGACCACCTGGTCGAGATCCGCGACCACGGCCCGGGCTACCCGCAGGAGCTGCTGGCCGAGGGCCCGCGCCGGTTCCGCACCGGCGCTGCGGAACGCGGCCGGGGACACGGTCTCGGGCTCACCATCGCGCTGGGCCAGGCGGGCGTCATCGGCGCGGAGCTGACCCTGGCCAACGCCGAGGACGGCGGCGCGCTGGCCACCCTCCGTCTCCCCCGCCGGGATCCGGACGCCTCCTGATACAGGGTTGATACACGATCAAGCCGGTCCGGTGACACGGTCACGACGGGACGAACACATGGGCGGCGCAGCATGGCCGCCATGTCACGTTCATCCGCGTTGAAGCTGCCGGGCCGGCTGCTGGGCCTGCTGCCGGTTCTGACCGTCGTCCTGCTCGCGGTGAGCGGCCCGGCCGGCTGCGGGGCCGTGCCGCACGTCGCCGGCGCGACCGTCTCCGGCGTGTCCCTGCCGTGGCCGGGCGAGGGGCAGGCGGCGGTCGAGGTGGAGGGGCTGGGCAGCCTGGGCGTCAGCGGCGAGGCGGAGCCGGTGCCGATCGCCAGCGTGACGAAGGTCATGACCGCGTACGTGATCCTGCGCCGGCACCCGCTGAAGCCCGGCGAGGACGGCCCGCTGATCGAGGTGGACCGGACGGCCGCGGACGAGTCGTACTCGGGGCAGGAATCCACCGTGCCGCTCCTGGAAGGCCGGCGGATCCGGCTGCGCCGCCTGCTGGAGCTGATGCTGGTGCCGTCGGGCAACAACGTGGCCCGCCTGCTGGCCCGCTGGGACGCCGGTTCGGAGGAACGCTTCGTCGCGCGGATGAACGCCGCCGCCCGCCGCCTGGGCATGGCCGCCACCACGTACACGGGAGCCAGCGGGAACGAGGACAGCACCGTCAGCACCGCCGCCGACCAGCTCGTGCTGGCCGGGGCGGCGATGCGCGACCCGGTGTTCCGCGCGGTGGTGGCGCGGGGCGACACCGCCGTGCCGGGCGACGTCAGGAGGCTGCCCAACACGAACGCGCTGCTGAACCGGCACGGCGTCGTCGGCATCAAGACCGGCTCGGGCACGGCCGCGGGGGGCAACCTGATGTGGGCGTCCCGGGTGCGCGGCCGCCTGGTGCTGGGGGTGATCCTGGGCCAGGCGGCCGGAAGCGACCCGGTCACCGGCAAGACGGCCGCGCTGGAGGCGGGGGCCAGGATGAGCGCGGCGGTCGAGCGGTGGCTGCTCGAAACGACGACGGCCCAGGCCGGCCCCGCCTCAAGCGCGGGCGCGGCGGCGGCCCACCCGCCTCGCGGGTGAGCGCCACCACTCCCCAGGCACCGCCCGCCGCCCGGCAAGCGCCGCCCAGCGCCGCCGAGCGACTACAGCTTGGTGTAGCAGGGCCCGTCGAACGTGTACGCCTGCGCCGTAGGCCCCACGAAGAAGTCCTTGGCGATCGTCACCCCCGTCGTCGCCTTGTCGTCCACCTTGTTGATCAACGTCTGCCGGAACACGGACGCCCCGCTGGCGTCGGCGTAGTTCCCCGCCTCGGGCGGCAGCATGCCCTCGTAGTCAACGCTGGTGAGCGTCTTCACCGCGGCGAGCAGCCCCTTCCTGCTGATGTCGCCACTGGCGACCATCTTGTCCAGGGCGGCCTTCATCGGGTACGCCCACGCCCACCCCGAGGTGTAGCCGTCGTTCGGGGTCACGCCGGGCAGGGCATCGCGCATCGCCTTGTGGCCGGGGGTGTCGGCGTCCCAGGGCTTGCCGGGGGCCGACTGCTCGTACAGGGCCTTCAGCGCGGGCGCGGCCGGCGACTGGAGGAGCGCGGGGTTCCAGGTGGGGCCGGTGCCGATGAAGCGGCCCTTGTAGCCGGCCGCCGCCGTCTGGCCGACGATCGTGGCGGCGTCCGCCGGGCCGGTGGTCAGGATGACCAGGTCGGGCTTGTTCCTGGTGATCTCGGTGATGGCCCGGCCCTGCTCGGTCGCGCCGGACGGCGTCTCGACGCTGGTGAACGTCAGCTTGTTGCGCTCGGCGGCCACCTTGGCGCCGGCCGCGGCGTCCGCGCCGTAGTCGCCGGCCAGGTGCACGGCCATGACCGACTTCGGCTTGTACGTCTCCACCGCGTAGTCCACCGAGTTCATCGCCTCCACGCAGTAGTTGGAGCCGGTCTCGATGATGACGTCCTCGAACTCCCAGGCCGAGGTCCATGAGGCGGGGGCCGCGACGATGGAGTTCGCCTTGAGGTCGCCGATGATGGCGGCCGTGGTGGGTGAGCCGAGCGTCTGGGCCAGGCCCAGCACCTGGTCCTTGATCTCGTTGTAGACCTGCCGGTGCACCTCCGGGTTGTACTTGTTGTCCTTGACGTACCGGGTGACGTCCACCTCGTACCGGCCGCCGATGCCGCCCGCCTTGTTGACCCGGGCCCAGAACGCCTTCTGGGCGTCGGTGATCGGCACGGCCAGCGCGGCGAAGGGGCCGGAGGTGAGGTCGGAGACCGTGCCGAGGTAGATGCAGCCCTTCTTGGTGTCGACTGCGGACGGGCACGGTTCGGTGGTGACGCCCGGAGCCTGGGCGCCGCCCTTGCTGCCCTCGTCGTCCCCCCGGATGACGCCGCACGCGGACAGAAGGGCCACTATGGCGATACTCACCAGCACATAGCGACTCTTCATCAGGAATCCCTTCTGATCAGTATGAGAAAGGCCAGGACTTCCAGTAGTTGCGGACCCGGATCCACAGGCCGAACAGGCCCCGGGGTTCGAAGATGAGGAACAGCACGATCAGCAGCCCGTACAGGACGGTCTCGACCTGGAACACGTTCGGCGTCTGCGTGGTGTCGCCGCTGATGAACGGCACCAGCGCCGGCAGCGACCTGGTCACCGGCTGCAGCAGCGAGATGAACAGCGCGCCCGCGATGGCCCCCGACACCGTCGCCACCCCGCCGATCAGCACCATCGCGATGAACTGCACCGACAGCAGCAGGTTGAACGAGCCCGGCTCGACGTAGCCGGAGATCGTGTAGAGCAGGCCGCCCGCGCAGCCCGCGTAGAAGGAGGAGATGCCGAAGGCGAGCACCTTGTACCTGGTCAGCGGCACCCCGATCACCGCGGCCGCGATGTCGCGGTCGCGGATGGCGGCGAAGGCGCGGCCGACGCGGGAGCGGGCCAGGTTGCGCGCGGCCACGGCGAAGACGATCAGCAGCGCCAGCATGAGCGTGTAGAGGACCTGCTCCTTGGTGCCGAACGGCCCGTCCTGGTCGAGGCGGACGCCGAACAGCTCGGGGACCGCCGCCTCCCGGCCGACGCCGGGACCACCGGTCAACTCGTGCCACTCCTTGAAGACGTGCTCGCCGAGGAAGACCAGCCCGAGCGTGACGACGGCCAGGTAGAGCCCGCGCAGCCGGCCGGCCAGCGGCGCCACCAGCACCCCGGCCGCGGCGGCGACCAGGCCGGCGGCGGGCAGCCAGATCCAGACCTCCGCGATCCCGAAGCCGAGGTTCTCGCCGTCCACGGGGCCGGAGAGCGCGGCTGCGGTGTAGGCGCCGATGGCCACGAAGAACGCGTGCCCGAGCGAGACCTGGCCGGCGTACCCGGTGACGATGTTGAGCCCGATCGCGCCGATGGCCAGCACGTACGCCCCGGCCAGCACCTCCAGCGACCGGTCCTGCAGCAGCACCGACAGCCCGAACGCCAGCGCCACCAGCAGCAGCGTCCACAGCCGCTTGGCGGGGGTGTCGAGCAGGGCCATGTCCTGGGCGTAGGAGGTGTAGAGCAGCGGCCGGCCGCGCACCCTCCGAGACCGGCCGGTCGGTATGTCTGGGGCGGCGGACGCCGCCTCTTCCCGCGTCTCGGTCATACCCGTTCGACCTCCCGGGTCCCGAACAGCCCGTACGGTTTCACCAGCAGGACGATCAGCATCACCACGTATGGCGACACGATCGCGAAGTTCTGCCCCAGCCACGGCGCGAACTCCCCCTGGTACGACTGGAACAGCGACTCCACCACCCCCACGACCAGCCCGCCGGCCACCGCGCCGCCGAGCGAGTCGAGCCCGCCCACGATGATCGCCGGCAGCGCCTTCAGCGCGATCACCCAGGTCATCTGCTCGATCCCCTGGCCGGTGCCGACGAACATGCCGGCGATGGCGGCCAGGAATCCGGCCAGGCCCCACGACAGCGCGAAGACCGCACCCACGGAGACCCCCTGCGCGAGCGCGGTCTCCTGGTCGAAGGCGGCCGCCCGCATGGCCAGCCCGTAGCGGGTGTGGCGGAAGAAGGCGAACAGCAGCGTCACCAGCACGGCGGTGACCACCATCATGGCCAGCCAGCGCGACTGCACGACCAGCGGGCCGAGCGACACCTGGGTGAACCCCCACGGGTCGCCGACCTGGCGCACGTCCCTGCCGATGAAGCCGTTGACCACCACCCGCACGACCACGTCGATCCCGAGGGTGATGATGGCCACGACGAAGACCGGCCGGCCCACCATCGGCCTGATCGCCACCCGTTCGATGGCCAGCGCGACACCGGCGATGAGCAGCGCCGACAGCAGCACGGCCAGGTAGAAGCCGGTCACCTCGGCCAGGTAGCTGACGGCGACCGCGCCGGCCAGCATGAGGGCGGGCTGGGCGAAGCTGATCACCCGCGTGGCCTTGTAGATGATCACGAAGCCGAGCGCGAGCAGCGCGTAGACCGAGCCGTTGCCCAGGCCCCTGATCACCGTCTCCAGCAGGCCCTTCACCGGGCGTACATCCCTTCGACCAGGTCCTCGAAGAGCTTGGCCACGGCCGAGCGCTTGACCTTCTGGGTGGCGGTCAGCTCACCGTCCTCGTGGTCGAGCTCTTTCGGCAGGAACGCGAACCGCTTGATCTGCTCGACGTAGGCGAAACGGGCGTTGACCTCGGTCACGACGCCCTGGACGAGCTCGCGCACCTCCGGTTTCTCCGACAGGTCCCGATACGTCGTGTACGGCAGCCCGCGCCGCCGCGCCCACTCCCCCACCGTGTCCGCCTCGATCCCGATCAGCGCCACCAGGTACGGCCGCTGGTCCCCGACGACCACGGCCTCCTTCAGGTACGGCGACGCCTTCAGCGCGTTCTCGATCTCGCTCGGCGCGATGTTCTTGCCGCCGGCCGTGATGATGATGTCCTTCATCCGGTCGGTGATCCTGACGTGCGTGCCCTCGACCCATTCGCCCACGTCGCCGGTGTGCAGCCAGCCGTCCTCGTCCAGCACGTCGGCCGTGGCGCGCGGGTTGCGCCAGTAGCCGGCGAAGTTGCCCGGATGCCGGGTCATGATC
This sequence comes from Nonomuraea maheshkhaliensis, assembly GCF_039529435.1. Lineage (NCBI taxonomy): Bacteria > Bacillati > Actinomycetota > Actinomycetes > Streptosporangiales > Streptosporangiaceae > Nonomuraea > Nonomuraea maheshkhaliensis. The sequence goes on along the minus strand of NZ_BAAAMU010000063.1, from coordinate 38,041 downwards.
TCGCCGGTGGCCTCGTCGATCTTCACCTCGGCGCCGGGGTGCGGCTCGCCGACCGTGCCCAGGCGGACCCGTCCTGGACGGTTGGCGGTGGCGATGGCGGTGTTCTCGCTCATGCCGTACACCTCGTGCATGGGCAGGCCGATCCCCATGTAGAACTTGAGCACGTCGGGCGCGATCGGCGCGGCGCCCGAGGCGGCGTAACGCACCCGCCGCATGCCGAGCCGCTCGCGCAGCGCGCGGTAGCAGAGCAGCCAGCCCGCCCCGTACGCGGCCCGCGTCCAGAACGTGTGCCTGCCGCCGGTGCGCACCAGCGCGTCGCCGATGCGGTCGGCCACCCGCAGCCAGAACCTGCTCAGCGCCCGCTTGACCGGCGAGGCCGACTCCAGCCTGATGTCCACCTGGGCCAGCACCTTCTCCCAGATGCGCGGCACCCCGAACAGGATCGTGGGCTGCACCTCGCGCAGGTTGGCCTGGACGGTGTCGATGGACTCGGCGAAGTTCACCTGCACGCCGGCCGCCGCGTTGAACCAGACCGTGAACGCCCGCTCGGCCACGTGGCACAGCGGCAGGTACGACAGGATGAGATCGCGCTCCGACGGCGGTGGCGAGGCGAAACCGCCGCCCTCGACCAGGACGCGCACGGCGAACTCGACGTTCGCGACGGTCAGCATCACGCCCTTGGGCGGCCCGGTGGTGCCGGAGGTGTAGATGAGCGTCATCACGTCCGACGGCCGCGCCTCGGTCATCCGGCGTTCGACGGCGCCGGGATGCGCGGCGCGGTGCCCGGCCCCGAGGGCGAGCAGCTCGGGCCAGGACATCAGGACGTCGTCGTCGTAGCGCCCGCGGATGCCGCGCGGCTCCAGGTAGACGATCCGCCGCAGCTCGGGGCACTCGTCGAGGACGGACAGCGCCTTGTCCACCTGCTCCTGGTCCTCGGCGATGAGGATCTTCGCGCCCGAGTCGGCCAGCAGGTAGGCGACCTCGGCGGACGGGTTGGTCGGGTAGAGGCCGACCGTGATGGCCCGCACGGCGACCGCGCCGAGATCGGCGTACAGCCATTCCGGGCGGTTCTCCGCGTGCACGGCCACCCGGTCGCCCGGCTCGACGCCGAGCGCGAGCAGCGCGTGCGCGACCAGCTCCACCTGCGTCCAGTACGCGCCCCAGGTGACCTCCTGCCAGATGCCGAGGTCCTTGTGCCGCATGGCGACGGCCCCGGGATCGCGCTCGGCACGCTCGCGTACCCTCGTGATGATGGTCGCCGTGGCCTGGGCCTCGGTCCGCACGCTCATGCCGTTCCTCCCAGGTACGCCTCGATGACCGCCGGGTCCCGCTGCACCTCCGCCGGGGCGCCGAGTGCGACCTGACGGCCGAAGTCGAGCACGAGCACCCGGTCGGCCAGGTCCATGACCAGCCCCATGTCGTGGTCCACGAGCACGACGGGGATGCCCAGCTCGTCGCGGATGTCCATGACGAACCTGGCCATGTCCTCGGTCTCCTCCAGGTTCATGCCGGCCACCGGCTCGTCCAGCAGGAGCAGCTTCGGCTCCATCGCCAGCGCGCGGCCCAGCTCCACCCGCTTCTGCACCCCGTACGGGAGCAGCCGGACGGGGTGGCGGCGCCACGGCTCCAGTTCGAGGAAGTCGATGATGTCCTCGACCCTGGCTCGGGCGGCCAGCTCGGCCCGGTGGGCGCGTCCGTACCAGAGCAGGGCCGACAGCGCGCCGTAGCGGAAGTGGTGGTGGCGGCCGAGCATCAGGTTGTCCAGGACCGTCAGGTTGTGGAACAGCTCCACGTTCTGGAACGTCCTGGCCATCCCCATGGCGGCGATCTCGTCCGGGCGGCGGGCCAGCAGGTCCTCGCCCAGGAACGTGACCCGGCCGCTCTGGGGCCGGTAGACGCCGGACAGCACGTTGAAGATCGAGGTCTTGCCGGCGCCGTTCGGCCCGATGACGGCCAGCAGCTCCGCCTGGCGCACCTCGAAGGAGACCCCGTCCACGGCCTTGACCCCGGCGAAGCTCAGGTGCACGTCCTCGAACGTCAGGAGAGCCATCGCTTCCTCCGCTTGTAGTGCTTGACCTCGCGGAAGGACCGGACGGCCCCCAGGTAGAACTCCTTGATGTCCTCGTCGGCGAGCAGTTCGCCGGCCGGCTTGTCCATGACGATCTTGCCGGTCTCCATGACGTAGCCGTGGGAGGCGATGGACAGGGCCATCGTGGCGTTCTGCTCGACCAGCAGGACCGTGGTGCCCTGGCGGTTGATCTCGACGATGAGGTCGCGGACCTGGCCGACCAGCGACGGCGCCAGGCCGAGACTGGGCTCGTCCAGCAGCAGGTACTTCGGGCCCGCCATGAGTGCGCGGCCGACGGCCAGCATCTGCTGCTCGCCGCCCGACAGGTAGCCCGAGACGCTTCTGCGCCGTTCGCGCAGCAGCGGGAAGAGGCCGTAGACGCGGTCCAGGTGGGACTCGCCCGCGGTGTGGCCGCCGACTTTGAGGTTCTCCTCGACGGTCAGCTCGGCCAGGATGCGGCGGCCCTCCATCACCTGGCTCACCCCGCGGCGGACGATCTGCGCCGGCCGCAGGTGGTGGATGGGCTCGCCCTCCAGCGTGACACCGCCCTTGGTGATCTCGCCGTCGTGCACGCCGAGCAGCCCTGACAGGGCTCGCAGCAAGGTGGTCTTGCCGGCGCCGTTCGCGCCGAGCAGGGCCACGATCGAGCCAGGGGGGACGCGGATGCTCACACCGCGCAGCACGAGCATCACGTCGTCGTAGACGACCTCGAGGTTGCGTACCTCAAGCACACGCGGCTCCTCGGGCTTGTGTGGCCTGTGTCACTCCCCCCGATGACCTCAATGTCCACGTTCGCCCGCCCAGCGACAAGGGCCCCGGCCGAAATTCGAACGCGACTCTCGGCCTAGGATTTCGAGTATGGCAATTTGTGAGCATCTTTCTCAGGCCGCCGACCCCGCCGCCAGGACGCCCGACGGGTGCGAGGAGTGCCTGGCCCACGGCGGCCGGTGGGTCCACCTGCGCCGGTGCCTGGAGTGCGGGCACATCGGGTGCTGCGACTCCTCGCCGGCCAAGCACGCCACGGCCCACTTCCACGAGAGCGGCCATCCGGTCGTGCAGTCCTACGAGCCCGGCGAGAACTGGCGGTGGTGCTTCGTCGACAGCCAGATGGGCTGACGCCCCCGGCCGGGGGTGGATTCTCCGGCCGCGCGTGTCAGCGTTCGAGGATGGCCTCCTCGAAGTCGAGCTGGGCCATCACTTCCCGCAGCACCTCGTCGTCGAGGCGGCGCTCGTCGCGCAGCCGGACGAAGACCTGGCGCTCGGCCTGCAGCATGTCGCGGCGCAGGCGGCGGTAGAGCGCGCTCGGCGTCTCCGCGCCGCCGGGCACGGTGCCGCCGCCGAGGCGCTCCCACGCCGACAGGGAGCGCCGCCACGACTTCTCCCTGAGCTGGTCGATGACCTGCTTCTGGATCTGGTCGGGCTCGCCCTCCTGCTCGCCGACCAGCCGGTCGAGCTCCGCGAGGCCCGCTTCGAGCGCCGCCTGCTGGGCCGCCGCCTCCGCCAGGCGGTCGTCGTACTGCTCCTTCTCACTCGACACGCGCAGCCGCCTGATCAGCGCGGGGAACGTGGTGCCCTGGATGAGCAGCGTGCCGATGACCGTGGTGAACGTGAGGAACAGCAGCAGCGCCCGGTCCCGGGCCGGCACCGTGGGCGGGATGGCGAAGGCCGCCGCCAGCGACACCACGCCGCGCATGCCCGCCCAGCCGAGTATCACCGTCTCCGCCGCCGTCGGCGACGTGCGGCCGAGGAGCTTGAGCAGGTAGGTGTGGCCGAACATCCAGGCGAACCTGGCCACGATCGCGACCGCCAGCACCGCCGCGGCGTAGCCCGCCACCTCCCAGGCCCGGTAACCGGTGATGCCCTTGACCACGGTCACGAGCTGCAGCCCGATCAGCGCGAACACGACCGCTTCGAGGAAGAAGTCGGTGACCTTCCACACGGCGTCGGACACCAGCCGGGTGCCGAACCCGCGCAGATGCATGCGATTGCCCAGGTAGAGGCCGACGATCACCACCGCGATCACGCCCGAGGCGTGCACGGACTCCGCCGCCAGGTAGGCGGCGAACGGGATCAGCAGCATGAGCGTGTTCTCCACCAGCGAGTCGCGCGTGCGCTGGAACAGCCACGCCAGCGCGAACGCCAGCACCAGCCCGATCACCACCCCGCCTGCGGCGGCGAACACGAACTCGCCCAGCCCCTCCCACACGCTGACCGCGCCGCCTAGCGCCGCCCCGATGGCCACCCGGTAGAGAGTGAGCGCGGTGGCGTCGTTGAACAGGCTCTCGCCGATGAGGATCGTCAGCGCCCGGCGCGGCAGCCCCAGCCGCCGGCCGACCGCGACGGCGGCCACCGCGTCGGGCGGGGCGATGATGGCGCCGAGCGCGAACGCCAGCGCCAGCGGCAGGTCCGGCAGCATCAGGTGGACCAGCAGCCCGACCACGGCCGTGGTGAACAGCACCAGCCCGACCGACAGCAGCCCCACCGACCGCCTGACGTCACGCAGGCGCAGGTAGGAGCTGTCGAGCGCGGCGGAGTAGAGCAGCGGCGGCAGGAACACGTAGAGCACCAGCTCGGGCTCCAGCGGCACCGCCGGCACCATGGGCGAGACCAGCAGCCCCGCGGCCACCAGCAGCAGCGGGGCCGGCCAGCCCCTGCGCCTGGCGACGGCCGCCACGGCGATGGCGCCGGCGGCCACCAGCAGCAGTTGCAGACCCATGGTCGATGTCAACGCCGCGCCCCTCCCACGCCCAGCCCGATGGGGTCGGGACCGCCCGCCGGAGCTGCGGCTCCTTGGGCCCGCTCCCGAACGACTCGCGATCGGCCGCCCGGACTGGCCCTGGCGGCCGACCTTCTCGCGGTGAGCGTACCCGGTGGGACGGGGCGAGCCGTCACCACTCCCTGCGGTCGCTTCTCTCGTGGTAGTCGGGCTGGTCGGGGCGCAGGCGCTCGCCCGTGGAGAACATGGGGTCCCCGACGTAGGGGCGGGACATGTCCTGGTCGGGATGCTGCCCGGGCGCGGGCGGGTACTGCTGGTCCGGCCGGCCGAGGGTCATCAGCGGGTCCACCGGGTTCGGCTGCTGGGGGCTCTGGTAGGAGCCGTAGTCGTCGTGGACCGGCGCCGGCTGCGGGGCGATGCGGCGGCGGCCCGCGCCGGGGATGCCGTGCATGGGCGTGCCCAGGCCCGCCGTGCTCTGCTGGGGCTGTGCTTGAGACTGGGCCTGGGGGTGGGCCTGGGGGTGGGGCTGCTGGTAGGCGTCGGGGCGGCGGCCTCCGTACGGGTCGGAGGGGTAGTCGGCGGCCGCGGGCGCCTGGTAGCGGTCGGCCGCCTGCGAGGGGAAGCCGAGCGGGTCGGTGCTCAGCGGGGCCTGGCGGCGCTGGTCGGAGCCCGGCATCTGGTAGACGGGCTCGTTGTCCACGTACTGGGGGCCGGTGAAGGGCTCGGGCTGGACCTGCTGGGCGTAGGAGTGAGGGCCGCTGAGCGGGTCCTGGCCGTACTGGTGGGGGCCGCTGAGCGGGTCGGAGGTGTACTGCGGGCCGCTGAAGGGGTCGCCGGTGTACTTCTGCTGCGGGCCGGTGGAGTCGACGTACTGGGGGCCGGTGAAGAGGTTGCGCGGCTCGCCGTACGCGGGGGTGCTGTCCCTGGAGGGGTCGGCGTAGTCGCCGCGGCCGGCGGCGGGGTCGGCGTAGCCGGTGTCGCGGGGGGCCGTCGTCTCGCCGTAGGAGGCCACCAGCTTGTCCTGGTGGGCCGCAGGGGTGCCCCTGGCCACGAGGACGTCGCTGGGCGACAGCGCCGCCGTGGGCCGCTCGTCGAGCTGCGGCTGCCGGGCCTGCTGCTGCCCGAGCTGCCCGCCCGGTTGCTGTGCGTGTTGCTGGCCCGGTAGCTGTCCGTGCTGGCCGGGGCGGTGGTAGGTGCCGGTGCCCGGCATGACCTCGGTGCCGGGTTCGGGTGCGGGCACGGCGGGCTGCTCGCCCGTGGCCTCCGCGAAGCCCTCGTCGAGGGTGTCGAGCAGCCGCCCGACGTCCTCCATCGGCATGCGGAAGCTCGCGGTGCACATCTCGCCGCGCCACAGGCTGAGGACCAGCGTGCCCTCATGCCACGTGACCCGGAGGCACCGCTCCTGACCTCGTGCATCGAAGAAGACTTCGCCGAACGACGGCAACGGGACAACTTCCGACATGGCAGACATACTGCTTTAACCAGCCTTTATTCGTCCACTCAACCCCGGAAAACCCTGTGTAACCGGCCTTCCCATCTACTCCCGGAACCCCTGTGGTCACAACCGGTGAAGACTCTACGTCACCGGCTGGAGTTCCGATCGCCCAGTGTGCCACGCAACCCGGCGGGAGTTTTCGCGAACGCCAGGATGCGTCTGGCCGATCACACGGCGTTCGGCGCGGCGGCCCGTGAATGCGGGTAGCGTTTACTGCCGTGCCGGACTCCCATCTCCCGTCAGTGGACGAACTGCTCAGCATCGCGGTCAAAGCTCTCGGAGGGAGCGAACGTCAGGGCCAGATCACCATGGTCCAGGCTGTGCAGAAGGCCATCGACACCGAGGAGCATCTGGCCGTCCAGGCCGGCACGGGCACCGGCAAGTCGCTGGCCTACCTGGTGCCCTCCATCCGCCACGCGATGGACAGCGACACCCCCGTGGTGATCTCCACGGCCACCATCGCGCTGCAGCGCCAGCTCGTCGACCGCGACCTGCCCCGGCTGTCGGAGGCGCTGGCCAAGGAGCTGCCGCACGAGCCGACGTTCGCCATTCTCAAGGGCCGCCGCAACTACCTGTGCCGCTACAAGGCCACGGCCGGCTGGCCCGAGGAGGACGAGCAGGACCAGCTGTTCGACCCGCGCGAGGTGAGCGCGACCGGCCGCATGGTGCAGCGCATCCAGGAGTGGGCCGAGGAGACCGAGACCGGCGACCGCGACGAGCTGGTGCCCGGCGTGAGCGAGCAGGCGTGGCGGCAGTTCTCCGTGAGCGCCCAGGAGTGCCTCGGCGCCAGCCGCTGCCCCTCGGGGGCCGAGTGCTTCGCCGAGCTGGCCAGGGCGCGGGCCGGCGAGGTCGACGTGGTGGTGACCAACCACGCGCTGATGGCCATCGATGCCATGGGCGAGCTGCCGGTGCTGCCCGAGCACGAGGTCGTGGTGGTCGACGAGGCCCACGAGCTGGTCGACCGGGTGACCTCCGTGGTGACCGGCGAGCTGTCGGAGTCGTCGGTGATGCTGGCGGTGCGCCGGGTCGGCCGGCTGATCGACCAGCCCATCGCCGACCAGCTCATGGAGGCCGGCGAAGACCTCAAGGCGCTGCTGGCCGCCGCGCCGCCCGGCCGCATCGACGAGCTGCCCCAGGTGCTCGGGCTGACGCTGCAGCTCATCCGCGACACCTCCTGGCGCTGCGTCACCGCCATGGGGCCGCGTAACGCCGACAAGGACGATCCCGACAAGGCGGGGCAGCGCAAGGCCGCGTTCAACGCCCTCGACGAGGTGCACGACACGGCGGTGCGCATGCTGGAGGCGTACGGCCACGACTCCGAGTCCGACCGCGCCGAGGTGGTCTGGCTCGACGCCGGCACCGACCGGCGCCCGCCGGCACTGCGCGTCGCGCCGCTGAGCGTGAGCGGCATGCTGCGCGACAAGCTCTTCGGCGAGCGCACGGTCGTGCTCACTTCGGCCACCCTGGCGCTCGGCGGCACGTTCGACGCGCTGGCGGCGCAGTGGGGGCTCGGCGACGGCAAGGGCTGGCAGGGCATCGACGTCGGCTCGCCGTTCGACCACCCGCGCGCGGGCATCCTGTACGTCGCCAAGCACCTGCCCCAGCCGGGCCGCGACGGGCTGCCGCAGCAGTACCTCGACGAGATCACCGAGCTGATCGAGGCCGCCGGGGGGCGCACGCTGGGCCTGTTCTCCTCGATGCGCGCGGCCAAGGCGGCCACCGAGGCGCTGCGCGACCGGCTGGACGTGCCGCTGCTGTGCCAGGGCGACGACTCGACGATGCTGCTGGTCAAGCAGTTCGCCGAGGACGAGCCGACCTGCCTGTTCGGCACGCTGTCGCTGTGGCAGGGGGTGGACGTGCCCGGGCCCTCGCTGCGGCTGGTCATCATCGACCGGGTGCCGTTCCCGCGCCCCGACGACCCGCTCACCTCGGCCAGGCAGCGGCACGTGGCGGCCAGGGGCGGCAACGGGTTCATGGCGGTGGCGGCCAACCACGCGGCGCTGCTGCTGGCCCAGGGCGTCGGGCGGCTGCTGCGCTCGCAGGACGACAAGGGCGTGATCGCGGTCCTGGACCCCCGGCTGGCGACCGCCCGCTACAGCGGCTTCCTGCTGGGCTCGCTGCCGCCGTTCTGGCGCACGACCGACCCGGCGATCCCCCGGGCCGCGCTCAAGCGCCTGGCCACCGAACCCGCCTGACCCGTCCCTCAGGCCCGGCGACGCCGGGCCTGGGTCGAGGTCGGGGAAGCGGAGGCCAGGGTCCCCTACGTCGGGGACCGCGACTACTGCTGCGACCAGGACGGGGAGATCACCGACGGGGTCCCCGGCGTGGGGGACCGCGACGTCCGGGAGGCCGGGGACCCGGGGCCGGGGAAGGTGCCGGTCAGGACCAGGGGGCGAGGTCGGGGCGTTTGGGCAGGATGCCGTCGCCCGACGACACGCCGCGCAGGCGGCGCGACATCCACGGCACCAGGTGCTCGCGGATCCACTGGGCGTCCTCGCGCCGCCGGGCCCGGGGATCGACGGAACGCTCGGGCCAGTCCTTGCGCCAGTCCTCGAACGGCACGCCCAGCACGTCGAGCACCCGGGCCGCGACGAGCCGGTGACCGTCCTCGTTCATGTGCAGCCGGTCGGCGCTCCAGGCCCGCCAGTCGCGCAGCCCCTGCATGGACCACTGGTCGACGAGGCGGCACCCGTACAGGTCGGCGATGGAGCGCAGGTGCAGGTAGTAGACGGCGAAGCGGCCGCGCAGGCGCCGCATCAGCGGCGTGTCGCGCGGATCGACGCCGGTGAACAGCAGCACGTCGGCTCCGCCCGCGCGCAGCTCGCGCACGGCCCGCGCGAGGGTCTTGGCCATCACGTCGGGGTCGCTGCCCGGCCGCAGCAGGTCGTTGCCCCCGGCGCAGAAGCTGACCAGGTCGGCCCCCATCTCCACCGCCACCGGCACCTGCTCGGCCGCGACCTGGTCGAGGAGCTTGCCCCTGACGGCCAGGTTGGCGTAGCGGAAGGAGGGGTCGTCGGCGGCGAGCCGCTCGGCCACCCGGTCGGCCCAGCCCCGGTAGTGGCCGTCGGGACCGGGATCGTTCAGCCCTTCCGTGAAGCTGTCGCCGAGGGCGACGAAGGACTTGTAGTGCCTCATGAGGTGGTGTTCATCTCCGCGATAGCGTGCAGCGCAAGGACGTACGACTGTAGTCCGAAGCCCGCGATCGTGCCCGTCGCCACCCCGGCCACGACGGAGGTATGACGAAACTCTTCCCTGGCCGCGGGATTGGAGATGTGCACCTCGACGAGCGGGGCGGTGCGCTGGGCCACGGCGTCGCGCACGGCGTAGGAGTAGTGGGTGAAGGCGGCCGGGTTGAGCACCACCGGGATGCGCCCGTCGCACGCCTCGTGGATCCAGCCGATCAGCTCGGCCTCGGAGTCGGTCTGGCGCACGTCGACGTCGTGGCCGAGCTTGCCCGCGGTCTCGCGGCAGAGCTGGACGAGGTCCTCGTAGGTGGAGGCGCCGTAGACGCCGGGCTCGCGCTTGCCGAGCCGGCCGAGATTGGGCCCGTTGAGTACGAGGATCATTCGGCGATCTCCTTGTAGGCGGCTTCGAGCAGCTCTTCCGCGGGGCCTTCGAGGCGGCCGGGCTCGGCCAGGCCGTCGAGCACGACGAAGCGCTGCTTGGCGCCGCGGCTCTTCTTGTCCAGGCGCATGTGGTCGCGCAGGCGCGGCCAGGCGTCGGCGCGGTAGGAGACGGGCAGGCCGACGCCGGTCAGGACGGCACGCGTGCGTTCGACGACGTCGGCACGGCCCGCCAGCCTGGACAGCTCGGCGGCGTAGACCATGCCGATGGCCACGGCCTCGCCGTGGCGGATGCCGTAGTGCTCGTCGCGCTCGATGGCGTGGCCGAGCGTGTGGCCGTAGTTGAGGATCTCGCGCAGCCCGGCCTCGCGCAGGTCGGCGCCCACGACGTCGGCCTTCACCCGGATCTTGCGCTCGATCAGCTCGCGCGTGTGGGGCCCGCCGGGACGGGTGGCCGCCTCGGGGTCGGACTCGACCAGCCGCAGGATCTCGGGGTCGGCGATGAAGCCGCCCTTGATCACCTCGGCCAGGCCCGCCACGTAGTCGCGCCTCGGCATGCTGTCGAGCGTGGACAGCTCGCACAGCACGCCGGCGGGCGGCAGGAACGTGCCCACGAGGTTTTTGCCCTCGGCCGTGTCGATGCCGTTCTTGCCGCCGACCGCCGCGTCGACCATGGCCAGCAGCGTCGTCGGCACCAGCACGACCTGCACGCCGCGCAGCCACGTGGCCGCCACGAACCCGGCCAGATCGGTCGTCGCTCCCCCGCCCACGCCCACCACGGCGTCGGACCTGGTCACGCCGTGCCGGCCCAGCTCGGACCAGAGCCGCGCGGTCACCTCGACGCTCTTGGCCCGCTCGCCGTCGGGCACGGTCAGCTCGACCACCTGGTAACCGGCCTCGGACAGCGCCGCGCGGACCGGCCGGGAGATCTCCGGCAGCGTCTCGGGGCTGATCACCGCCACGGTGCGCACGCCCGGCTTGAAGAGCGTGGCCAGCTCGGCCAGCACGCCGGTGCCGACGACGACGTCGTACGGGCTGTCGCCGCGCACGTGGATCCGCGTCGCGGTCACGGGGCCACCACCTTCACGCTCGCGATCACCCTGGCCTTCGCGGCGGGGCCCGCGCACGGACTCGTCATGCGCCCAGGCCCTTCACGATCTCGTCGGCCAGGTCGGCCGGCTCGCGCTTGTCGGTGACCACCGTCATGACGGCCAGCCGCTCGTAGATCGGCCGCCGCTCCTCCATCAGCTTCTTCAGCTGGCTGCGCGGGTTGAGCACCAGCAGCGGCCTGGCGGAGGCGAGCCCGACCCGCTGGATCGCGTCGGAGAGCCCGACCTGGAGGTAGACCACGTGCTGCCCCTGGAGCAGGGTCTGCGTCTCCGCGTGCAGCACGGCGCCGCCGCCGAGCGACAGGACGCCGTCGTGCTCGGCCAGCGCCCGGCGCACGGCGTCGTGCTCCAGCTCGCGGAAGCGCTCCTCGCCGTCCTCGACGAAGATGTCGGAGACGGGCTTGCCCGCCACGGCCTCGATGTCGGCGTCGGTGTCGCGGAACCCGACGCCGAGCCGCTCGGCCAGCAGCCGGCCGAGCGTGGTCTTGCCGGATCCGGGCGGCCCGATCAGCACAACCCTGCTCATATGTCGCTCACCATTCTCATCCGCACCGTGCTCAGTCGTCTCACCCGCACTGTGCTCACTTGGCGCATCCGCGCCGGGCTTACTTGATCACCATGGAGGAGAGGTAGCCGGACAGGTTGCGGGCGACCTCCTCCACGGAGTCGCCGCCGAACTTCTCGATCGCCGCGTCGGCCAGCACCAGCGCCACCATCGCCTCGGCCACGATGCCGGCCGCGGGGACGGCGCACACGTCGGAGCGCTCGTGGTGGGCCTTGGCCGCCTCGCCGGTCTTGACGTCGATCGTGGCCAGCGCCCTCGGCACCGTCGAGATGGGCTTCATGGCGGCGCTCACCCGCAGGATCTCGCCGTTGCTCATCCCGCCCTCGACGCCGCCCGCGCGGTTGGTGATGCGGCGCACGCCGTCGTCGGTGGTGTATTCGATCTCGTCGTGGGCCTGGGAGCCGGGACGCCGTGCCGTCTCGAAGCCGTCGCCGACCGCCACGCCCTTGATCGCCTGGATGCCCATGAGCGCGCCGGCCAGCCTGGAGTCGAGCCTGCGGTCCCAGTGGGTGTAGCTGCCCAGGCCCGGCGGCAGGCCGTAGGCGAGCACCTCGACGACGCCGCCGAGCGTGTCGCCGTCCTTGTGCGCCTTGTCGATCACGGCGACCATCGCGGCGCTGCCCTCGGCGTCGGAGCAGCGCACCGGGTCGGCGTCGATCCTGGCCAGGTCGCCGGGGCCGGGCAGCACCGGGGACGGTGTGCGCGCGCCGCCGATCTCGGTCACGTGGCTGACGATGTCGACGCCGAGCGCCTGCTTGAGGAAGCGCCTGGCGACCTCGCCGAGCGCCACCCTGGCGGCGGTCTCGCGGGCGCTGGCCCGGTCGAGCACGTTGCGGGCGTCGTCGAAGCCGTATTTCTGCATGCCGGCCAGGTCGGCGTGGCCGGGGCGGGGGCGCGACCTGGGCGCGTTGCGGGCCAGGCCCTCCAGCTCGGCCGGGTCGACCGGGTCGGCCGCCATGACCTTCTCCCACTTGGGCCACTCGGTGTTGCCGACGCGGACGGCGACCGGGCTGCCCATGGTGCGGCCATGGCGGACGCCGCCGGCGATCGTCACCTGGTCCTGCTCGAACTTCATCCGCGCCCCGCGACCGTAGCCGAGCCTGCGGCGGCGCAGGGCCTCGTCGATGGCGGACGTGGTCACCTCAACCCCGGCCGGCAGGCCTTCGAGGATGGCGACGAGTTCGGGGCCGTGGGACTCTCCGGCGGTCAACCAGCGCAACATGCGTACAAGTCTTCCACGTACCGCCTAGTGAGATGTCCCTGCGGTCACCATGCGAGACAGAGTGTCGTGAGCGCCCCCAGCAGCATGAAGGGGCCGAAGGGGAACTGCGTGTCCCGCGTGCCGCGGCCGGTCACCAGCAGGGCCAGGCCGTAGAGGGCGCCGAGCAACTGCCCGCAGAAGGCGGCCAGCACCACGGCCTGCCAGCCGAGCGCGCCGGCGGCCATGCCGATGAGGCCGGCCAGCTTGACGTCGCCGAACCCCATGGCCTGCGGCCTGACGAGCCAGAGCAGCCCGTACGCGGCCGCCAGCGCCGCCCCGCCGGCCAGCGCCCTGGGCAGTTCGCCGGTCGGCAGCAGCGCGAGCGCGGTGATCGGGTACGCCGGCAGCGTGATCGCGTCGGGCAGCGTGCTGGTACGCCAGTCGATCACCGCCAGGGCGACGCCGATGACGGCGAAGCACACGTAAGGGAGCCCCGCCCGCCACGCGACCAGCGCGGCCACCCCGGCGCACACCGGCTCCAGGGCCGGCCAGGACGGGGCGGGCGCGGGGAGGTCGTCGTAGGAGCGGGCGAGTGCCCTGATGCGGTCTCCGCAGAACAGGCCGATCAGCGCCATGAGTGCGACCACGCCGCCGACCTTAACCCGCGCGCCCCATCAGCCGCGGGTCACCGCACAGACTGGGCATGAACGCGAAGGCGCCTGGCCTCAGCCGTTCTTTCTGGAGAACCAGCGGCGCCGGCGTGGGGCGGCCGGTGTCACCTTGGCCACCGTCACCCCGTTCAGCTCGCTCACCGTGCCGGACTCGACCGCGGCCAGCGCCGCCAGCACCTCGCCCTCGATCACGAACTGCACAGGCCCGGCCACGTCCACCACGACCGCCGCCGCCCGCTCCTGCACGGCGGCCTGGCAGACCTGCAGCGCGGTGGCCTGGATGGGCCGGGCGTCGGGCCGCCACCTGGTCAGCGCGTCGGTGCCGGTGAAGGCGAGCACCGCCTGCCTGCCGTCCTGCCCGACGAGCTTGGGCAGGGCCATCTCACTCTCCTTCTCCTGCTTCAGGCCGTGCGCGCCGACCTCGGTCTCGGTCAGGAGTGCGACCACGGGCACGAGCAGCCGCGCGCCGGAGAGGGCGTTGAGCACCTCGGCGGGACCGGCCGTGCCCGCTTCGTACGCGGACAGGGCGGCGGCCACGGCGGGTGCGGCGGCGCCGTCGTCGTGGGGATCGAGGGGCTGCGGGATGCTCGGCACAACCTCCGAGACTACCGCTGGCTCAAGTCGGCGATGGCCGCGACCGGCCCGCCGCCGGATGGCCCCTGATGCACGGCGGCCACCGAGACGAACACCGCCGGGTCGCCCGTGACCGAGGCCGCCACCCCGCCCACCGCCGCCTTGATCTGCCGGTGCCAGTGCACGTCGGAGTCGTCGAGCATGATGTTGCGCCGCCCGCGCACCCGCCCCGACGGGTCGGCCTCGCATTTCATGAACACGTTGACCAGCCGCCCGTCGAGGTCAGACGGGTGCGGGCGATCGGGCAGCGCGAGCCCCGCGTCCCTGATGGCCTCCCAGATGCCGTCGGCGTCGAGTGCGTCCTTCATGACGCTGTGCCCGATGCGGTAGCGACCGCCGATCCCGCGGACGTTCCCCACCAGCACGATCTGCGCCCGGTCCAGCTCGACGCCCGACGAGCACGAGGCGACGGAGGAGTAGAGCGACAGGTCCTTGTGGATCTGGCCGGCGCTCGGCATCTCGATCTCGCCGAGCGCGACGGCGATGCCGAGCGCGGTGGTGGAGTTGGACAGGTCCATGGAGGGGCCGGTCTCCTCGATGGCGGTGTCCTGGCCGCGGTTCTTGGCGTCGGTGATGGTGGCGAGGGTGAGCAGGGGCGTCTTGGTCTGTACGTAGTGCACGTCGCGCGGGTCGTCGATGCCGGCGATCTTCATGGCTTCGCGGACGCCCGCGGCGACCTTCTCCACCATGGGGGGCCTGCCGATGTCCTCGGGCAGGATGACCTCGCTCATCGCCACCCCGACCGACAGCCGCGGCTCGTCGGTGGCGGGGGCGTCGGCGGTGGTGGCGAAGATGGTGGCGTGGGGGCTCAGGATGCCGTCGGTGCCGCCCGACCACACCAGCGGCACGCTCTCCGGCGCCGGGTGCCCGTGCTCGGCCAGCACCTCGCGGAAGGCGCGGTCGGCCAGGACGCGGGTGTAGTCGTTGACGCCGCCGTTGCCCTCGGTCTTGCCGACCACGGCCAGCACCCGCTCGGCCTCGATCACCCCGTCGGCGATGAGCCGCGACAGCCCCGAGGCGTCGGTGACGCTCTCGATCGGCACTTTGCGCACTTCGATGGGGTCCGGCATGCGTAGCCCTTTCTCCTGGCGGCGGTCCCCCACGCTACCGAGCCCGGTCGGCGGGGTTCATGGTCAATGTGTGCCCACGTACCCCGCCGGTGATGTCAAGGTGCGCTCAGTGTCCGGCTCCGGGGGCGCGATGCCGGCCAGGGGGCCCGGGGGTAGGGTCGCGGGCGTGATTCGCGACGCGCACGTCAACGGGATCAAGCTCGTCTACCGGGAGGAAGGCGACCCCGCCACTCCCCCGCTCCTGCTGCTCCACGGCCGGACCGCCGACCACAACGACTGGAACGGCATCACGCAGCGGTTCGCGGCCCGGCGCCATGTCTTCGTGCCCGATCTGAGGGGCCACGGGGCCAGCGACCGGCCGGGCGCGTACCCGCTGCCCGAGATGGCCGAGGACATCGCGGCGCTGCTCGACCACCTCGGCGCCGCACGGGCGGCGGTGGTCGGGCACTCGCTCGGCGGCGTGGTCGCCTACCACCTCGCCATGCGGCATCCGGACCGGGTCGCGCGGCTCGTCCTGGAGGACCCGCCACCGGCCCACCCGCTCACCGGGCGCGAGCCGATCGTGGAGGACGGGTCCACCGCGTTCGACTGGCGGATGATGCACGACACGGAACGGCAGCTGCTGAACCCCGATCCGGCGTGGGCCGAGGGCCTGACCAGGATCACGGCGCCGACGCTGGTGCTGTCGGGGACGCTGAGCCCGTTCGAGCCCGACGTGGCGGCCCGCATCCCGGGCGCGCGGCTGGTCAGGATCGAGGCCGGGCACCTGATCCACATGGACGCCCGCAAGGAGTTCCTGGGCGTGGTGGAGGCGTTCCTCGACGAGTGAACGCGATCGGACGAAAAGGGACCAAAAGGCGCTGATGTGACCTTACCGTCATAATGATCAGGCATCGTGGAATGGTGCGAACCCGGCTCAGCGATCTCGTCAAGGACCGGCTGGGCACGTTCGGCCTGATGGCTCCCTCCATCGCGCAATGCGCGGTCGGCGCCGCCCTGGCCTGGATCATCGCCACCCAGCTGCTCGGCCACCCCCATCCGTTCTTCGCCCCCATCTCCGTGCTGATCTGCGTGGGCGTCGGCCTCGGCCGGCGGCTGCGCCGGCTCGTCGAGCTGGTGGTCGGCGTCAGCCTGGGCGTCGGCGTGGGCGACCTGCTGGTGTCGTGGATCGGCTCGGGCGCCTGGCAGCTCGGGCTCGTGGTGGCGCTGGCCATGGCGGTGGCGGTGGTGCTGAACAGCGGCGCGCTGTTCGTCGCCCAGGCGGGCTCGTCGGCCGTGCTGGTGGCCGCCCTGGTGCCCGGCGAGGACGCGGGCGGCCTGGACCGGATGGCCGACGCGCTCACCGGCGGCGTCATCGGCGTCGTCGCGGTGGCGCTGCTGCCCGCGAGCCCGTTCGCGATCGCGGCCAAGCACCTGTCGGGGGTGCTCGACGCGCTGTCCACGGTGATGGAACGGGCGGCGGAGGCGATCGAGAAGCGGGACGCGGACCTGGCGGCCGAGGCGCTGGACGAGGCGCGGGCGACGCAGGCGGCGGTGGAGGAGTTCGAGGAGGCGCTGGCGACCAGCAAGGAGATCGCGATGATCTCCCCGCTGCACTGGCACCGGCGCGCCCGCCTGGCCCGTTACGAGACCGCCGCGCTGCCGGTGGACCTGGCGTTGCGGAACGCGCGGGTGCTGAGCCGGCGCACCCTGGCCTCGCTCGGCGAGGCGAGCCCGCCTCCGGCCGCGCTGGCGGAGGCGATGCGCGAGGTCTCGGAGGCGGCGCTGCTGCTGCAGCTCGAGCTCGGAGCCGGCCGGGAACCGACGCTGGCCCAGCAGGCGCTGCTGGCGGTGGCGGCGCTGCTGCGGCCGGACGGGCTGGGCTTCTCGGCGCACGTCATCATCGCGCAGTTGCGGTCGGTGGTCGTGGACCTGTTGCAGGCGACGGGGATGGGGCACGCGGAGGCGACGGCGGCGCTGACCCCTCTCGACGAGCCGAACGGCGCGAGCGGCGAGGCGGCCCAGCGGCGCTGAGCGTCACCCGGAAGGGCCCCACCCGGCTGAGCGAGGACCCTCCCATGGCTGAGCGTCGTCCGCGGGCTGCCTCAGACGAAGGTGCGCAGCACGTCTGCGATCTCGTCCAGGTCGGTCGTCTTGCCCGATGCGACCGTGATGACCAGGTCATAAGCGGGTCGTCGTCGACAGGATCGAGCTCCACCCCGTTCCTGGCCAGGAAGACGTAGGTCAGCAGCCAGCCCGCTCGCTCGTCGCCGTCGACGAACGGATGGCTGGCGACCACCGAGCGGAGCAGCGCGGCGGCCTTGACCATGAGGTCGGGATAGGCGTCCCGGCCGAACAAGGAGGTCTGGGGCCGCAGCAGAGCCGCGTCGAAGAGCCCGAGGTCCCGGACTTCGATGGGCCCTCCGACGGCTCTGCGAGCCACGCTCAGCCCTTGCTCCAGGCCGATGTAGTCGGTCACTCGCCGAGCCTCCGCAACAGGCCGGCGAATCTCTGGGCGCCCTTCTCCGCAAGGGCATCAGTGAGCTCGTCCTGCGAGACCCGCTGAAGGTAGTCGTCAATGGCCCGCAGGGCTGTCTGCCGCATGCCCCGCCCTTCAGCCTCCGCGCGCTTGCGGAGGGCCTCGCTCTGCTCGTCGCTCAAGCGGAGGGTCATAGCCATGCCCCCATCGTGGACGCGAGATGGTATCACCGCGATACCACGGCAGAGAGCTACCTTCCGTCACGATGGGTCAAGACCGTCGCGGGCGGTTCAGGAGGACAGACGCTTCAGCCGGGTGACCGCCTCCTCGATGACCTCGTCCTTCTTGCAGAAGGCGAACCGCACGAAATGCCGCCCCCGTTCCGGGCGGTCGTAGAAGACCTGCGTCGGGATGGCCACCACCCCGGCCAGCTCGGGCAGCCGCCGGCAGAGCTCCAGCCCGTCGGAGAAGCCCAGCGGCCGGATGTCGGTCTGCACGAAGTACGTCCCCGCCGGCCGCAGCACCGAGAAGCCCGCCGCCGACAGCCCCTCCATCAGCCGGTCGCGTTTGTCCTGCAGCCCGGCCCTGAGCGCGGCCACCCACTCCAGCTCGTGCCGCAGCCCGTAGGCGACGGCGAGCTGCCACGGCGCGTTCGCGGTGAACGTGAGGAACTGCTTGACCGTCTGCACCGCGGTGACCAGCTCGGGAGGTGCGCACACCCAGCCCGTCTTCCAGCCGGTGACGGAGAACGTCTTGCCGGCCGAGGAGATCATCACCGTGCGCTCCCGCATGCCGGGCAGCGTGGCCATCGGGATGTGCTCGACCCCGTCGAAGGTCAGGTGCTCGTACACCTCGTCGGTGATGGCGATCAGCCCGTGCTCCTGGCAGAGCTCCGCGATGGCGGTCAGCTCGTCGCGGGTGAAGACGGTGCCGGTCGGGTTGTGCGGCGAGTTGACGAGCACGGCCCTGGTGCGCGGGGTGACGGCGGCGCGCAGCTCGCCGGGGTCGAAGGTGAAGCGGCCCTCGGAGGGGCGCAGCGTCACGGGCACCAGGCGGGCCTGGGCCAGCGCGATCGAGGCGGCGTAGGAGTCGTAGTAAGGCTCGAACGCGATCACCTCGTCGCCCGGCTCGCACAGCGCCAGGACGGTGGCCGCCACGGCCTCGGTGGCGCCCACCGTGACCAGGATCTCGCTCACGGGATCGTAGGAGAGCCCGTAGTGGGTGACCCGGTGCTCCGAGACCGCCTGCCGCAGCTCCAGCACCCCGGGGCCGGGCGGATACTGGTTCGCGCCCGCGCCGATGGCCTGGACGGCGCGGTCGAGCATCGCCGCGGGACCGTCGGTGTCAGGGAAGCCCTGGCCGAGGTTGATCGATCCGGTCTGGACGGCGAGCGCGCTCATCTCCGCGAAAATCGTCGTGCCGAAGGCGCGCATCCTGGTAACAAGTGGTCCGGTCACGGCTCCACACTATTAGTCTCGTCGCGTGATCATTCGGGTCGTGCTCGCCCTCGCCCTGTCCGCGCCTCCCGTCATGACCCCTTCGGGGCCCGCTCCGAGTGCCTGCCCGGTGCCCGTGCCCGCGCGTACGAGCTGCGCCTTCCTGGAGGTTCCCGAGCGCAGGGACGCCCCGGAACGCGAGATCCAGGTCGGGTACGCCGTGCACATGTCGGACGCGCCGGGCCGCAGACCCGACCCGATCGTCTACATGAGCGGCGGCCCGGGTTCGGCGTCCACGCAGCTCATCGGCTTCCTCGCGCAGATGTTCCCCGACCGCGACGTGGTGACGATCGAGCAGCGCGGGAGCCGGTACTCACGGCCCGTGCTGGCCTGCCCCGAGACCGCGCAGGCGCTGCTCGGGAGGCTGCGGCAGCCGCCGGCGGACGTCGGCGCCGCCGCGGCGCGCTGCCGCGAGCGGCTCGCCGAGCAGGGCGTCGACCTGCGCGGCTACAACACGAAGGAGATCGCCGCCGACGTGGCCGCGCTGCGGCGGGAGCTGGGGTACGACACGTGGAACCTGTTCGGCGTCAGCTACTCCACCCGGGTCATGCTGGACGCGGCCGCGGCCGACCCCGGGGGCGTGCGCTCGCTGGTGCTCGACTCCTTCCTGCCCGAGAGCGTCGCCTGGTACGACGACCGTGACAGGAACCTGACCGACACCATGCGCCGCCTGGGCGTCGAGGACCGCTTCGCCGCCGTGCGCGAGCGGCTGAACCGCTCGCCCGCCCAGGTCCCGACGACGGATCCGCTGCTCGGCAGGGAGTTCACGGCGCGGATGAGCGGTGACGACGTGGCCGCGATCCTGGCCGAGGCGGCGCAGGAGAGCGACGTGGCGGCGGTGGCTCCCGCGCTGGTGAACGCGCTGGCGCGGGGCCGCGACGAGCTGCTGGCTCCGCTGGCCGACGCGGCGGGCGAGGGGCTGGTGTCGCACGAGTTCGGGCTGTATCACGCGGTGCAGTGCCAGGACGAGGTCCCGTTCAACACCTTCACCCCCGCGTCCCGGTTTTTCACGTTGAACGCCGACAAAGCGGTATGTGACGCCTGGCAGCTCCCCAAAGCCGCGCCCGTGAACGCCACCACCAAGGCCCCCGTCTACGTGCTCGGCGGCGCCGACGACCCGACCACCCCGCCCAGGACCGCGCGGCCCGCCGCCGAGGACCTGCCCGCGGCCCGGTTCCAGGAGTTCGGCGGCGTCTCCCACGCCGTCTTCCTGACCAGCGCGTGCGCCCGCGCCAGGATCGTGGCGTTCGTCGCCGACCCCGCGTCGTACGCCGTCACCGCCTGCCCTGACGACCCGCCGGCCGCGCGGACGGGCGACCTGCACGTGACGGCGGCGCCGTACCTGATCTCGCGCTCGCCGTGGCTGGCCGCGCCCTTCGTCCTGTTCGCGCTCGTCTCCCTGGCGCAGCTCGTCTCGGGCGCGCTCAGGGGCAGGGCGCTGCGAGCCTTCGGGGGCCTGGCGGGCGTGGCGTTCACCGGGCTGATCACCGACTCGGTGCTCACCCTGGTGGCACGGAACGAGACCGCGCTCGCCGTCGGGCTCCCCGGCCTGGCCTGGCCGTACACGTGGATCGCCGTCGCCTCGGTGGTCCTGGGCGCCGCCGCGTTCCTCCACGAGCGCAAACTGCGGCTCCTCGCGGCGGCGGTCACCGGTGCCGGATTCCTCGTATGGTGGTTCACCTGGGTCCTGTGACGCGCATCCGTGAGCTCGACGCCCTCCGCGGTTTCGCGGTGGGCGGCATCATGCTGGTCAACACCTGGCAGCACACCGAGAAGAAGCCGCCCGTCCCGCTCGACTGGACGATCGAGGCGCTGTTCCAGAGCCGCTTCTACCCGATCTTCTCGATGCTGTTCGGCATCAGCTTCCTGCTGTTCCTGCGCGGCCACAGTCGCTGGACGCTGCTGAGCAGGCTGTTCTGGCTGTTCTGCATCGGCAAGTTTCAGCACCTGTTCTACGCGGGCGAGGTGCTGACCGACTACGCCTTCTACGGCGCCCTGGTGCTGCTGCCGGCCTCGTTCCTGCCGGGAGCGCTGCCGGTGCTGCTGCTGGGCGGGGTGGTGACGGCGTGGGCGCTGCTGCCCCCCGTGGGCGGCGGGGTGCTGCTGATCCCCGGGCTGTTCCTGCTCGGCATGGGGCTGTGGCGGCTGCGGCCGGGAAGGACGCTGCTGCTGCCGGGGTTCGCGACGGCCGCGGTGACCTCGGCGCTGCTGAGCGTGGTGTGGGTGCTGACGGACGAGTGGACCGTCTACAGCCTCGCGGCGCTGGCGGGCGCGGCGGCGTACTCGCTGGGGCTGCTGCTCGCGCTGGGCCCGCGCCTGTCGGCGGCGCTGGAGCCGCTGGGCAAGATGGCGCTGACCAACTACGTCTCGGGCACAGCGGTGATCGTGCTGGCGAAACCGCTGCTGAACGCCGATCCGACCCGATGGGCGGTGGTCGCGCTGGCGGCGGTCACGATCGCCGCGCAGATCCTGTTCAGCCGATGGTGGCTCGGACGCTACAGGTACGGCCCCCTGGAGTGGGTGTGGCGGTGCCTGACCTTGTTCCGGCTCATGCCCAACCGGCTAGAGTCGGCCTGTGACCAGAATCGCCCTCTGCCAGATCCCGGTGTCTCCTGACCCGTCGGCCAACCTCAAGAGGGCCAGAGAGGCGATCGCCGCGGCCGGCGACGCCGAGCTGGCGATCTTCCCCGAAGCCACGCTGACCCGCTACGGCAGGCGGATCACCGACCTGGCCGAGCCGCTGGACGGGCCGTTCGTGACAGGGCTGGCCGAGGCCGCCCGCGAGCACGGCATCGCGGTGATCGCGGGCGTGTTCGAGCCGGGCGACGGGCGGGTGCACAACACGGCCGTGGCCATCGACGCCCAGGGTGAGGTGCGGGCCGCATACCGGAAGATCCACCTGTTCGACTCGTTCGGCGCGAAGGAGTCCGACCTGGTCGCGCCCGGTGCCGAGCCGGTCGTGGTGGAGCTGGCCGGCGTCAGGGTCGGGCTGGTCACCTGCTACGACATCCGCTTCCCCGAGCTGACCAGGGCGCTGGTGGACCAGGGGGCCGAGCTGTTCGCGGTGATCGCGGCGTGGGGCTCGGGCCCGCTCAAGGAGGACCACTGGGTGACCCTGGTCAGGGCCAGGGCGCTGGAGAACACCATGTGGACCGCGGCCGTCGGCCAGGCGCCCAATCCGGCCGAGTCGTCCGACGGTTACGGCGTCGGCCGCAGCATGCTGGTCGACCCGATGGGGGTGGTCCGCGCCGACCTCGGCACCGGCCCCGGCGTGCGGGTCGTGGAGGTCGACCACGAGTGGACGGCGACCGCCCGCGCGACGCTTCCGTGCCTGGAGCACCGCGTGCTGTAGGCCCTGGCGGTCCACCGGGGGGTAAAGCGATCGTAAAGTAGTAGCGTGAGCGGAACGCAGATGCAGAAGGTGGTCCCGCCGCGTCTGCTCGTGCCATATCTGTCGGGCAAGCGCACGGTCATCTCAGGCTACGTCTACCGGGTGCAGGACTGCGTCCGGCTGACCACCCCCGAGGCCCTCTACCACGGGCTCGACCTGTCCTTCGATGGATCGGAGCTGTTCCCCGAGGTGCCGGAGATCTATCTCATGCGCTGGCAGGCCCGTGACGTCGACACCTACGCGGTGCCGTACGGACCCCACATGGGGGGTGACTGGAGCGACGCGCCGCCCTTCGCCGGCAACGGGTTCACCACCTCGTCCGAGCACGTGGTGCCGCAGTTCCACACCGTCCCGATGCCGATCCCGGCGGGGGCCGAGATCATCCATGTCACCGAAGCCGGCGAGCGGCCGTTCGCCGGCTACGACGGGCTGACCTGGCGGCCGTCCGCATGAGCGACGAGATCACGCCGGTCGCCTCCGGCTTCGTGGCCCGCTTCGGCGAGCGCACCCTGCCCGCCGCCCTCGGCCCCGGCAACGACGTGGTGCTGTTCAGCGAGGAAGAGCTCGACGGCTTCGAGCCCGCCTCCGGCTACTGGCGCCGGGTCGTGCCCAGGGCGCAGGTCGAGTGGCTGGTGCTGATCCGCACCGTGGGCGCGTTCGGCGGCGAGCCGTGCATCGTGCTCGACGAGGACGACGACGGGCTGCACATCGCCTACACCGGCCACAGCGGCATGAAGGCCGAGGCGCTCGGCTACTGGATGGTCGACCACGGCGCCTACGAGGTCGTGGTGCCCCGCGAGGAGGTCTTCTCGATCCGCGTCGAACGGATCCCGGTCCCCTAGTCAACCGGATGCCGCCCCGGGTGTCTCTGAGGTGTGATCGAGACTGCGACCATGACGCAGCCGTCGTTCGCCGAGCTGTTCGCGGCCCACTACCACTCGCTGGTACGCCTGGCCGGACTGCTCGGCGCGGACGACCCCGAGGACATCGCCCAGGAGGCGTTCTCCCGGCTGCACACCAGACGCCTGCGCGACGACGGGGCCACCCTGGCCTACCTGCGCTCGACCGTCTGCAACCTGACCCGTAACCGCCTGCGCCACCTGCGCCTCGTCCGGCTGCGCCGCCCCGACCCGCCGGAGCCCGTACGCAGCAGCGAGCACGCCGTCCTGGTCTCCGAGGAGCACAGGGAACTGCTCGCGGCCGTGGACCGCCTGCCGCGCCGCCAACGCGAGGCGCTCGTCCTGCGTTACTGGCTGGACCTGTCGGAACGGGAGATCGCCGACGCCATGGGCGTCTCGCCTGGATCGGTGAAGACCCACGCCAGCCGGGCGCTGGCGGCCCTGGGCCGGGCGTTGAAGGAGGATGACCGGTGAACGAGCTGGAAGAGCGGCTGCGGGCCGCGTTCGACGCCCGGGCGCAGACCTTCGAGGCCCGGCCGGATGCCTGGGCCCGCATGCGCGAGCGCCGTCCGTGGTGGCGGCTGTGGCGGCTGCTGGCCGTCCGCACACTGGTCGCCGCGCTGCCGGTGGCGCTGCTCGCGGTGCTGGTGCCCGTCGTGCTCGGCGGGGGCCGGGGCGGGGACGTGGCGGCCGGTGCCGACGCCGTGCACGAGCGGCTCATGCGGGACAGGACCGCGGCCGGCGAGGAGGTCACCGTGGACAACCCGACGGAGGACCGGCCGCTGCGGCTCTGGTTCGCCACGGCGAAGGCGGGCTACCGCGAGCTGTGCTTCGTCGTGGAGCGGGCCGGCCTGGACCCGTACGGCGGCTGCTCGCCCATCACCGACGAGGTGATCACCGAGGGCTGGTTCGCCGGCAGCACCCTGCGGGACGGGGCGGAGACCGCCATGGACTGGGGGGTGGCGCTGCCGGGCGTCGGGGGCGTCACCGGGGTCGCCGCCGACGGCGAGAAGTTCTCCGGGACGGTGCTCCGGCCCGAGGGCGCGCCGTACCGGCTCTGGACCGTGACCTACCCGGCCCGGCACGCGATGGCGAAGATCGAGCTCGTGGACGACCAGGGCCGGGCGCTGGGCGAGGAGTCGCGCGAGCGGCTCACGGAACAGCAGCTCGGCGCGGCCGCCGGCGCGCCCCTGGACCTGCCCGCCGGGGTCACGGCGCGGCCGTACCGGCCGGGCGAGGGCACGGAGGTGGCCTGGACACGGCGCGGCGCGCACCTGATGTCGGCGCCGGTGAAAGCGCTGGAGCGGAACATGGTCATCCCGGCCATGGCGGAGAACGTGATCATGGGCATCGCCCGTGCGGACGTCGCCAAGGTCACGTACACCTTCCCGGACGGCGCCTCGAACGACTTCGTGACCCAGCCCGATCCGTGGGGGCTCGGCGTGGCGCTGTTCGCCGGCGAGAACCCCGCGGGCTCCTGGCGCGAAGGCTCCGAGGTGGTCGCCTTCGACGCCGGCGGAGCGGTGCTCTGGCGTCAGGCCGACAGGGAGGACGCCGTGTCGGACGCCATCCCCGCCACCGGTGCGGTGATGACGCTTCCCGGCGGCCTGCGAACCTGGTTCAGCGGCACCTCCACGATCTGCCTGTCAGGAGACGCCTCACCCGAGGGCGGTGTGAAGTGCCAGGGCGGCGCCAGGTATGCCGGGCCGCATCCGCTGAAGGCGATCACGTACCTGCCGGCGCCGGGCTCCAGCACGCACGTCGGCGTGGCCGACGAGAGCTGGGAGTCGGTGCGGGCGGTGCTGTCCGACGGACGCCGGCTCGACGCGGCCTTCCAGCGCGGCAAGGGCACGCCGGCCCGGATCTGGCACGTCACGATCCCGAACGGCGACGCGGTGCTCGTCGGCTTCACGGTGCGGACGGAGAACGGGCGCGTCGACCGGTATCCGGAGACGAACCCGTCCTGCGGGCGCAAGGCCGTGGGAACGGAGACCGGCCGCCAGAGCCTGCCCGCCGGGATGACCGCGGTGGTCGCCGAGCCGAGCTGCCTGGCCTTCTTCGAGCAGGGCAAGCCGTCGCCGTCGCTGCCCGGTCCGCTGCCCGGCGAGAAGCTGAGCGACCTGCTCACCGCCGAACGGCCGGTGCGCTGGTCCTACGGCGCCACCGCCTGGTACGGCTACGGCCCCGCCGGCACGGCCAGGGTCGAGCTGCGCACCTCGAACGGCCTCACCGTGACCATGGACGCCGTGCCCGACCAGTCGGACCAGGGCGTCACGCTGTTCGCGGCGCCGATCCCGAAGGGCGCCGAGTTCTCGGCCGGCATGTCCATCACGGGCTACGACGCCGCCGGCGGCAAGCTGTGGCAGGACGGCCCTAGAACGCCGGCCACGCCCCGGAGCACGCCCTCCTGACCGAGGGCACGAAGGCGGGCCGCGGTCCGGCTCAGGTCGCGCAGACGCGCCCGGCCGGCCGAGGCTCAGCCGAGGTTGCGGAAGCGGGCCTGGCGGGCCGCGAAACGGTCCGCCGGGCTCGCCCGCAGCAGCTGCGCGATCTCGTACTCCAGCGCCCGCCCCACCCGCTCGCAGAACTGCCTGGGCTCGTACGCGGCGTCGGGCACCTCGGGGATGACGCGGTCCACGATGCCGTCGCGGCGCAGGTCGGTGGCGCGGATGCGCTGCGCCTGGGCGATCTCGGGGGCGAAGTCGACCGAGCGGTAGAGGATGGCCGAGGCTCCCTCGGGCGGCAGCGGCGACAGCCAGGCGTGCTGCGCGCACAGCACGCGGTCAGCGGGCAGCAGCGCCAGCGCGGCGCCGCCCGCGCCCTCGCCGAGCAGCAGGCAGACGGTCGGCGCGTCGAGCATGACCAGCTCGGCCAGGCAGCGGGCGATCTCGGCGGCCAGCCCGCCCTCCTCGGCCGCCTTCGACAGGTCGGCGCCCGCCGTGTCGACCACGGTGACCAGGGGCAGCCCGAGCTCGGCGGCCAGCCGCATGCCGCGCCTGGCCAGGCGCAGCCCGGCGGGGCCGAGCGGTGAGTTGGCGCGCTGGAGCCGCCGGTCCTGACCCAGCACCACGGCCGGCGCGGTGCCGAACCTGGCCAGCGCCAGCAGCAGCCCCGGCTCGTTCTCGCCCTCCCCCGTGCCGCTGAGCGGGGTCACGTCGGAGGCGGCGAGCTTGAGCAGCGTACGGACGCCCGGCCGGTCGTCGCGGCGGGAACGGGTGATCGCCTCCCATGCCTCCACCGGCCGCAGGTCCTCCTCGGGCGGCTCGCCCGCGACGATGCCGGACTTGTCGGCGGCGAGCACGGCCAGCGCCCTGATGGCGACCTCCCGCGCGTCGCCGGCCGAGACGACCGCGTCGAGCAGGCCCCTGCGATGCAGGTTCTCCGAGACCTGGACGCCCTCGGGGAACGGGTAGCCGTGCAGCGACTCGAACACCCTCGGCCCCATGAACCCGATCAGCGCATCCGGCTCGGCCGCCGTGACGTGCCCGAGCGAGCCCCAGGACGCGAACACCCCGCCCGTCGTCGGATGGCGCAGGTAGACCAGGTAGGGCAGGCCGACCGCCCGGTGCGCCTGGATCGCCGCGGTGATCTTCACCATCTGGACGAACGCGAGCGCGCCCTCCTGCATGCGGGTCCCGCCCGAGGCCGGCGCGGCCAGCATGGGCAGCCCCTCGCGGGTGGCCCGCTCGACCGCCGCGGTGAACCGCTCGGCCGCGGCCACCCCGATCGAACCCGCCATGAACGAGAACTCGCACGCGGCGACGGCCACCCTGCGGCCGTCGAGCAGCCCCTCACCGGTGATCACGGCCTCGTCGTAGCCGGACTTGACGCGGGCCGCGGCCAGCTCGTCGGCGTAGGAGGAGCCGGGCTCGGCCGGATCGGCGGGCGGCACGTCCCACGACTTCCACGACCCCCGGTCGAGGACCGTTTCGATCAGTGTGCGCGCGTCCGGACGGCTCACTATCGCTCCCTAGTTGTCGGTCAACGCTGAAATGTTGACGCACGAGCGCCCTCGACGGTGCCGCCGATTCACGATCATCGTTCACGTTCTTCCAGCCAGGCGAGCACCGCGTCGCCGTCCTGGCCGAGCATGGGCGGCGCGGTGTGCTCGATCCCGGTCAGCCCGTCGAACCGCAGCGGCGGCCCCGGCAGCTCGATCTTGCCCAGTACGGGGTGCTCCACCTCGACGACCAGGCCCTGCGAGCGGGTCTGGTCCCAGGTGTAGACCTCGTCCAGCGACCTGATCGCGCCCGCCGGCACGCCCGCCTCGCCGAGCCTGTCCAGCCAGTGGGCGCGGTCGTGGGCGCCGAGGGCCTTCTCCATGTCGGCGACGAGCTCGTCGCGGTGTTCGAACCGGTCCCTGTTGGTGGCGTAGCGCGCCTGGGCCGGGTCGATGCCGAGCAGCGCGGCCACCTTGCGCCACTGGCCCTCGTTCGCGGCGGCGATCTGCAGCATGCCGTCGGCGCAGCGGAAGGCGCCGTAGGGGGTGATCGAGGCGTGGTGGTTGCCGCTCGCCGCGGGCACCTTGCCGCCGACCGTCCAGGCGGTGCCGTGGTAGGAGTGCACGCCGGTGATCGCGGCGAGCAGCGAGGTGCGCACCACCCTGCCCCTGCCGGTGCGCTCGCGCTCGTAGAGGGCGCCGGCCACGCCGTACGCGCCGTGGATGCCGGCCAGCAGGTCGGCGACGGAGGCGCCGACGCGGTAGGGCTCGTCGGCCGAGGGGCCGGTCAGCGACATCAGGCCGCCCTCCCCCTGGGCGATCTGGTCGTAGCCCGGGCGGCCGCCTTCCGGGCCGTCGTGGCCGAAGCCGGTGATCGACAGGATGACCAGGCGCGGGTTGAGCTCGTGCAGGCGCTCGGCGGAGAAGCCGAGGCGGTCGAGCACGCCGGTACGGAAGTTCTCGACCAGGACGTCGCTCTGGCGGACGAGGCGTTCGATGAGCTCTTTACCCTCGGCGGACTTCAGATCGACGGCGATGGACTGCTTGTTGCGGTTGGCTGCCAGGAAATAAGTGGAAATTTCGCTATCAGGCCCGACGAAGGGCGGCCCCCAGCCGCGTGACTCGTCGCCCCCGTCCGGATGCTCTACCTTGATCACCCGAGCGCCCAGGTCACCGAGCATCTGCGCGGCGTGCGGGCCGGCCAGGGCCCTGGACAGATCGAGCACGACGATGTCACCGAGGGGTCCGAGCAAGATCCAGCCTCCTCCTTGCGTTCGGGGTGAAAGAACATTCTCTCAGGAGGCCGCCCCGCGTCACCTACCCTGGGTCGATGATTGAGCCGGCCGAGCGCATCAGGCGCCTGCGGCCCTCGTGCGGTCCCGTGCGCCTCGTCGCCGTGGACGGGCCTGCGGGGGCGGGCAAGACGACGTTCGCGAACCGGCTCGCCGCCGACCTGGGCTGCCAGGTCGTGCACAGCGACGACTTCCCCGTGCCGTGGGAGGAGGGGCCCGGCGCCTGGTTCCACGCCCTGGAGGCCCAGGTGCTGGAGCCGCTGCGGAACGGCCTGCCCGGCGGTTTCCGCAGGTACGACTGGGTGCGCGGGACGTACGCCGAGGAGGTGGCCGTGCCCGTGGCGCCCGTTCTGGTCGTCGAGGGCGTCGGCACGGCGCGGGTGTCGGCGGCGGAGCTGCTGGCCTATGTCGTGTGGGTGGAGGCCGGTGAGACGGTACGGTTGCGGCGCGTGCTGGAGCGGGACGGGCCGGAGCTGGAGCGACGGTGGCGGGATTGGTTCAAGGCCGAACAGGCATGGTTCGCCGCCGATCGCACCCGCGAACGCGCCGATCTCGTCGTCGAAACGTGACGTCTCCTCAAGGCCAGGGGGCGAGGTGGGTGATGTCGTTGAAGCTGACGAGTTCGAACCCGGCGCCGCCGGTGTGCCAGATCGAGACGGACGCATTCAGCACGGGCGCGAACTCCAGCACCGCCGCGAGCTCCGCGTCGGGTCCCCCGGCGATGACGTGCCGCAGCCCGAGCACCACCGAGTCGTGCGCGACGATCAGCACCCGCCGCCCGTCCGCGCGCCCGTCGAGGTCGTGCACGAAGGCGCGGAGCCTCCGCACGACGTCGGCCAGCGACTCACCTCCTGGCGGCCGGTAGGAGTATTCGCCCTCGGACCGCCTGCGGGCCAGCTCCTCGGGGAAACGTTCGCCGATCGCGGCCAGGTTGTAGGGCGCGAGCAGCCCCGCCTCCTGATCCCTGAGCCGTTCGTCCACAGTGACGGGCGGCGGCGGGTCTCCCCAGGAGGCCAGGGCCAGCTCCCAGGTGTCGAGCGCGCGCCGGTAGGGCGAGCACCAGACCAGCTCGGGCGCCTCTCCGGGAGGCAGGGCGGCGAGCAGCCGGCCGAGCGCCGCCGCCTGGGCCCGGCCCAGCCCGGTCAGGCCCACCTCCTCGTCGCCGCGTTCGTAGACGAGCGGGGTGTCGCCGGCCCGCTGGTAGGCCAGGTTGGCCTCGCTCTCCCCGTGTCGTACCGCCATGATCCGCGCGACGCCCATGCTCTCATCCTCACACGCCGCCGCTCACCCCCGGCGGAGCGAGCCGGGCCGCCCGGCATATCGTGATCTCATGAGTGTTGTCGCGGTTCTCGGAACCGGGCTCATGGGGCTGCCCATGGCCCGCAATCTGGCCGGGGCGGGCCTGCGCGTGAGCGCGTGGAACCGTACCAGGGACAAGGCCCTGCCGCTGGAGGCCGACGGCGTGGTGGTCGCGGACTCGCCGGCCGGGGCGGTCGAGGGCGCCGACGTGATCGTCACGATGCTGAGCGACGGTGACGCCGTCCACGACGCGATCTCCGCCGCCGCGCCGGGGCTGCGGCCCGGGCAGGTGTGGGCGCAGATGAGCACGGCCGGCGTCGACGCGGTCGGGCGGCTGGCCGCGCTGGCCGGGGCGCACGGGCTGACGTTCGTGGACGCGCCGGTGCAGGGCACCAGGCAACCGGCGGAGCAGGGCAAGCTGGTCATCCTGGCGGCGGGCCCGCAGGCCGCCAGGCAGGCGCTGGAGCCGGTGTTCGCGGCGGTCGGGCAGCGCACGCTCTGGCTCGGCGAGGACGGCGCCGGCGGCGCGGGCACCAAGCTGAAGATGGCCACGGTCAGCGTCGGCATCTCGATGACCGCCGTCATCGCCGAGGCGCTCTCCCTGGCCGAGGGGCTCGGGCTCGATCCCGACCTGGTACGGCAGGTGATCACCGGCGGGCCGATGGACAGCCCGTACTTCCAGGCCAAGTCGAAGGCCATCCTGGAGGGCGACTTCGCGCCGTCCTTCTCGGTGCGCAACGCCGAGAAGGACACCCGCCTCATCACCAGGGCGGGCGAGACGGCCGGGGTCCGGCTCGACCTGGTGGCCGCCGCGGCCGAGCGCTTCCGCCGGGCCGAGGCGGCCGGGCACGGCGACGAGGACATGGCGGCGACGTACTTCGCCGCCTTCGACCCCGAGCGGGAAGGCTCCTAGAGCTCGTCCACGTCCGCGTGCGGCCGGCCGCCGGAGAGCTTGGCGTAGCCGGGGCCCCGGTCGAAGAAGCGGTCGGCGGGCGGGCGCAGGCGGGCGCGGAGCTCGGCCGTGCCCTGCTCGTCGATGCGGTCGCCGTCCAGCACCACGCCGTAGTCGCCGAGGGCTCCGGCGATCGACACCTTCCCGTCGCGCACGTCGGCCGCCACCGCACGGGGGTCGCGGTCGTACGGGGAGCCCCAGCCGCCGCCGCCGGTGGTGCGGATCCTGATCAGCTCGCCCGCCTGCACCTGGTGGTCGTCGACCAGCCCCTCCATCTCCTTGCCCGCGATCTCGACGCGGAACGGCCGCCCGGCCAGGCCGCCGTTGACGCCCCAGCAGGACAGGATCGAGCGGTCGGCGATCGACATGTACGACGCGTCGCGCAACATCCGGATGTGCTTGTCGTAGCCGAGCCCGCCCCTGAACATCCCCGGCCCGCCGGAGTCGCAGGCCAGCGCCAGCCGCTCGACCCGGAACGGCCACCTGGCCTCGGCGAACTCGACCGGGATGTTGCGCGAGTCCGGCACCACGTGGATGGTGTCCTCGCCGTCGGCGTACCAGCGCCCGCCCGAGCCGCCGCCCAGGACCTCCCGCATCAGGTACGGGGCCCCTTCCGCGTCGACGCCGTGGACGCCGGTGTAGCGGATGGTCTCCTGGTCGGCCGGCATGCGCCCGCCGGTCGCCTTGGCCAGCACGCCCGCCAGCACGCCGAGCAGGCGCAGGATGACGAACGTGCGGGCGTTGGTGGGGGCGGGGAAGACCGGGGTGAGCAGGGTGCCCTTCTCCGGGAAGATCATCTTGATCAGCGGCACGACGCCCTCGTTGACGTCCAGCTCCGCCATGCGCTCCGGCGTGTCGGCGAGGTTGCGCAGCACCGGGGCCAGCCACTTCTTCAGGAACACCCCGTCGGCGTAGTCGCCCGCGTGGTTGATCGGGCCCTTGGCCTGCGGCGAGGTGCCGGTGAAGTCGATGGTCAGCGGCGAGTCGGCGGCGTGGTCGACGGTGAGCGTGATGCGCTGGGCGTGCAGGCGGGGCTCGTCCACGCCGTCGTGCTCGGCGTAGTCCTCCCACGCGTACGTGCCCTCGGGGATCTTGGCCAGCAGCTCCCTGCGGAACGTCTCCGTGGTCTTGCCGATGATGGCGTCGAAGCACTCCTGCACGGCCTGCTTGCCGTAGCGGTCGAACAGCTCCCCGAGCCGCCGCGCGCCCATCAGGCAGGCCGAGCACTCCGCGTCCAGGTCGCCCGCCAGCGAGTCGGGCATGCGCGAGTTGCGGGTCATGATGCGCAGCGCGGCCTCGTTGGGCTCGCCGGCGTCCCACAGCTTGATCGGCGGGACCATCAGGCCCTCTTCGTAGACCGAACGGGCATGGGAGGGCATGGAGCCGGGGACCGCGCCGCCGATGTCGTCGTGGTGGCCGAACGCCTGCACGAACGCGACCACCTCGTCCTCGTGGAAGACGGGCACGGTGACGCACAGGTCGGGCAGATGGCCGATGCCGCCTTCCGACAGGTAGACGTCGTTGTGGAAGTAGACGTCGCCCGGCTTCATCGTCTCGATCGGGAAGTCGCGCACGATGGGCTGGACGAGCGCGCTGTAGGAGCGGCCGGTGAGCTTGCGCAGGCGGGCGTCGTGGATGCCCGCGCGGAAGTCGTGGGCGTCGCGGATCATCGGCGAGCGGGCCGTGCGCGCGATGGCGGTCTCGACCTCCTTCTCGACGGAGGCCAGCGTGCCTTCCACGATCTCCACCAGGATGGGATCAGTCACGACTTATCTCCACATTTCCGTAATCGTCCACCTTTGCCGTGAAGCCCGGATGGATCGGAATCGTCGAGCCGTACTCCTCGATCACCGCGGGCCCCTGCACCGTGGCGCCGGGCCCGAGCGCGGAGCGCTGGTGGATCGGGGTGTCGCGGGTCTCGTCGAAGTGCACGGGACGGACCGAGGTGGCCCCGTCGCCGGCCTTCTCCAGCCGCCTGATGACCGGGCGGGTGATGGGGCCGATGCCGGAGACGCGCAGGTTGACCCATTCGACGCCGTGGCGCGGGTCGTCGCGGTAGGCGTAGCCGTAGAGCTTCTCGTGGGCCTCGTGGAAGCGGGAGACCACCTCGGCCTGCCACTCGTCGTCGATCTCGCCGGCGGGGGCGGGCACGCGGACCTCGTACGCCTGGCCGTAGTACCGCAGATCGGCGCTGCGCTGGTAGACCGGGTCGGCGAAGCCCTCGCGGTCGAGCGCCTCGCCCGCCTGATGCTCCAGGTCGTGGAAGATCTCGACGGCCTTGCCGAGCGAGAGGTCGCGGGTGACGTACGTACGGACGTAGTCGTTCTTGACGTCCACCGTGAGCAGCCCGAACGCCGAGACGTTGCCCGGGTCGCGCGGGACGATCACGGACGGCAGGCCCAGGATGTCGATCAGCCGGCACGCCAGCAGCGGCCCGGACCCGCCGAACGTCACCAGCGGGAAGTCCCGCACGTCCAGCCCGCGCTTGACGGTGAGCTGCCTGATGGCGTTGCTCTGGTTGAACGCGCTGATCTCCAGGATCCCGGTCGCCGTGCGCTCGGGGGTGAGGCCGAGCTTGTCGGCCAGCGCCTTGACGCCGGTGCGCGCGGCCTCGACGTCCAGCGGGATCTCCCCGCCGAGCAGGTGGGGCGGGACCCGGCCGAGGAACACGTGCGCGTCCGTCACCGTCACCTCGGTCCCGCCCTTGCCGTAGCAGAGCGGGCCAGGGTCGGCGCCCGCGGACCTGGGCCCGACCTTGAGCGTGCCCTCGGGCGAGATCCAGGCGATCGAGCCGCCGCCGGCGCCGACCGTGATGATGTCGATCATCGGGATCTTGCACGGGTAGCGGCCGACGGAGCCCTCGGTGGTGATGGACGGCTCGCCGTCGATCACCACGGCCACGTCGGTCGAGGTGCCGCCGCCGTCGAGGGTGATCACCGACACGTGCCCGGCCGTCGAGGCGATGAGCGCCGCGCCAAGCGCGCCGGCCGCCGGGCCCGACAGGACCGTGGTGATGGGCTGGTTGACGACCTCGCGGGCGGACAGGATGCCGCCGTTGGACTTCATCACCGAGAACGGCTTGCCGAGCCGGGTGGACAGGTTGGCGATGTAACCGCGCATGGCCGGCTTGACCGCGGCGTCGACCAGGGTGGTGACCGAGCGCTCGTACTCGCGGTATTCGCGCAGCACGTCGCTCGACAGCGAGATCACCGCCTCCGGGTGCTCGCGCCACAGCACCTCGCGCATGCGGCGCTCGTGCTCGGGGTTGGCGTAGGAGTGCAGGAAGCAGACCCCGATCGCGGTGATGCCCTTGGCGCGGAACCAGCGGGCCACCTCCACGGCCTGCTCCTCCGAGAACGGCCACACCTCCTCGCCCCGGTGGTCGAGCCGCCCGCCGACGGTCCTGACCAGGTGCACGGGAACGATCCTGGGCGGCTTGACCCAGAAGTAGGAGTTGCCGTAACCGTCGGGCACGCTCTGCCTGGCGATCTCCAGGATGAACTCGAACCCCTCGGTCGTGATGAACCCGAGGCTTTCGATCCGGTCTTCCAGCAGCCGGTTCGTGGCCACGGTGGTGCCGTGCACGATGGCGCCGGCGTCGAGCCGGCCCAGCTTCTCGATGCCCGCGAGAAACCCGTCGGCCGGGTTCGCGGGGGTCGAGGGGGTCTTCGTGGTGAGGATCTCACCGGTCTCCTCGTCCACCGCCACGATGTCGGTGAACGTTCCTCCGGTGTCGACACCGATACGGACGCTACGCATGACTCCTCAGCTTCGGCGCCGGCCGAGCACTTCGTCGATGACTCGGGGCGCGTTCTGTGTGCCGACGTAGGCCGCCAGCCTGACCACCATCTCCTGGGAACGGGCCAGCTCGGCCTCCACCCTCGCCTTTCCTGACTGCCCCGCCTGAACGCCGAAGTATGCCCCGATAATGGTACCGATCACCCCCGCGACTCCCGCGAAGAGCGCGGCGAACTCCCCGGTGGCGAACACGGCGGCGCCGAAGGCGACCAGGACCGCGAGGATACCCGCCACGACCACGAGGAAGCCGTACCGCCATCGGGTGGCGTCCGCCTGGGCGGCCGTGAGGTCGTCCGGGGTCATCATCGCGTCGAGCGAGTCCGGCCGGGACGGGGAATTGTCGGTGACCACTGATTCCTCCAGATACTCAGGGGACAAAATGTCCCACGAGGTCATGGGACAAGCCAAGCCACTAAGCTGGCGGCCCGTGACTGAACTGTCTGCCTTGTCCGCCGTTCCCTCTGGAGCCAGGGATGCCGTACTGAAGTTCTACTTCGGCCCCATGGACTGCGGGAAGTCCACGCTTGCGCTCCAGTTGAACTACAACCACGGACGGCAGGGCCGGCGCGGCCTCGTGCTGACCAAGCACGACCGCTCCGGCGGCCCGAAGGTGACCAGCAGGATAGGGCTCGGCCTTGAGGCCATCGAGGTGGTGGACTCCCTCGACCTGGTCCGGCTGGTGACCGCGCACGACCGCATCGACTACCTCATCTGCGACGAGGCCTGCTTCTACACCGTCGAGCAGATCGAGCAGCTGGCCGACCTGGTGGACGGGCACGGCGTGGACGTCTACGCCTTCGGGCTGGCCTCGGACTTCAGGTCGGTGATGTTCCCGGCGGCGCAGCGGCTGTTCGAGCTGGCCGACGAGGTGTGCCGGCTGCAGGTCGAGGTGCTGTGCTGGTGCGGGCGGCCCGGCCAGCTCAACGCCAGGATCGTGGGCGGGGCGATGGCGCGTACCGGCGAGCAGGTGGTGATCGGCGACACCGACGCCGCGCACGTGCGCTATCAGGTGTTGTGCCGCCGCCACCACCGGGCGGGCCAGCTCGGGGAGGGCGCGCTCAGCCCGCTGGAGGCGGGACCAGGCGCTCCAGGACGTCTCTGAGGAGCCCGGCGTCGCCGCCGGACAGCGAGGACAGGAACTCCTCCTCCGCCGCGTCCACGGCGATCCTGGCCACGCCCAGCGTCTCGTGCCCGCGCTCCGTCGGCTCGACCACGTTCTTGCGCCGGTCGTCGGGGTGCGGGCGGCGGCGCACGAGGTCCTTGCGCTCCAGCGCGTCGACCATGGCCACCATCGTGGTGCGGTCGATCCCGAGCCGCCTGGCCGCGTCCAGCTGCGACATCGGCGCGGGCGAGTCGAGCAGCGCGAGCACCGCGAACTCACGCCCGTCGATCCCGTACGGCTCCAGCGCCGCTCCCGTCAGCTCGGTCAGGCGCAGGTTGGCGTGCTTGAGCAGATAACCAAGGCGACGTCTCGACACCCTACGATTCTCCCACCCATCTCCCACCCACCGAGAACTCCGGCGCCGCTCAGACCGCGCAGACGCCGTCGTCGTCGCAGCCTTCGGCCGGCGCGGCAAGCTGGATGATCGGCGTCTGGCCCG
Source organism: Nonomuraea maheshkhaliensis (assembly GCF_039529435.1). Classification (NCBI taxonomy): domain Bacteria; kingdom Bacillati; phylum Actinomycetota; class Actinomycetes; order Streptosporangiales; family Streptosporangiaceae; genus Nonomuraea; species Nonomuraea maheshkhaliensis. The sequence continues at coordinate 1,824 of NZ_BAAAMU010000063.1, read as the reverse complement.
TGCGCTCGGCCACCTCGTCGATCGCGGCGGCGAAGGCGTCGACCGGCTGCGCGCCCGACACGGCGTACTTGCCCTCGAACAGGAACAGCGGCACCCCGCTGATGCCGAGCGAGCGGGCCCTGGCCAGCTGCTCGCGCACCTCCTCGGCCCCATCGCCCGTGTCGGTCACGCCCACCTCGGCGGCCAGCTCGGCCAGCACGACGGGGTCGGCCACGTCGCGGCCCTCGGTGAAGTAGGCGCGGAAGAGCCGCTCGGCCATCTCCTCGCCGAGCCCCTGCCGGCCGGCCACCTCGATGAGGCGGTGGGCCCGCACGGTGGTCGAGCTGAGCGCCCGGTCGTAGTCGAGCTCCAGGCCCTCCTCGGTGGCGGCGCCGACGACCCGGTCGATCATCTGGCGGGCGTTGGGCCCGAACTTGCGCTCCATCGACGGGATCAGCGGCTCGCCCTTGGCCGGGGCGTCCGGGTCGAGCTGGAACGGCCGCATCGTCACCTCGATCGAGCCGCCCTTGGCACGGAACCGCTCGGCGGCCTTGGTGAACCTGGCGTGGCCGATGTAGCACCACGGGCACACGACGTCAGAGAAAATCTCCACCTTCATGTCGGCCTCAACCGCCGCCGCCCGCCGTTGATTCCTATCCCGTGATTCCTATCCGGCGGCCAGTTCCTCCAGCCGGTACGGCAGGTACGCCGAATCGTCGACCAGCGCCGAAGCCCCGCGCCACCAGCCGAACCACTCCCCGCTGCGCCACATCCAGTCCACCCGCTCGATGGCGGCCACCACGTCGCCCACGGTCCGCCAGCTCTCGCCGAGCTGCTCGCGGGTGGCCCCGTGGCGCATCGCCCACGCGCGCAGCACGTCGGCGGCGGCGGAGGACACCTCGCGCGCGTAGGGGTCGGGGCTCTCCCCCGGCAGCCGGTGCGGCCCGAGCCCGGCCGCCACGCCCCAGCTCCACTGGGCCTCGGCCGGGCGGGAGTAGCGCAGCGACTGGAAGTCGAGGTTGGAGCCGAGCTCCTCGTCGGCCCTGCGGGCGACGACCGCGTCGAGCCTGCCGCCCGCGTCGAAGTGCACGACGAGCCGCTGACCCGGCCGGACGTCAGGCGGCAGGTCGAAGCGGTCCTCGGCCTGCCAGGAGTTGAGGTCGACCTGCGCGACGGGCGCGCCCCAGAGCTGGTCCGCGGCGTCGTCGGCGATCCAGGCGGCGAGCATCTCCAGCGCGGTCAGATCGGTCCACGGCTCGATCGCGACGGCCGTGCGCACCACCTCGTCGGGCGCCGGCAGTTTGCCGCCCCTGGACCTGCCCCACCACTCCTCGCCCAGCTCACGGGTGCCGACCAGCAGCGCGGCGATGGCGGCCAACTCCGCCGAGCGCCTGGTGAGCTGGGCGCCGAGGGCCAGGTCGAGCGTGCGCCTGGTGCGGTCGTCGCCGAGCACGGGGCCGCCGTCGCCGATCAGCGTCTCGGCCGTCGGGCGGTCCTCGCCCAGCAGGTTGCGTACGACTCGCCTGGCCTCGGTCCGTGCGTCTTCAGCGTGTGCCTGCCGCATACAGCCACGCTACGCCGGGAGATCCTTTTCCGCGAGAGTCCGCGACGCCCCCACCCTCAGGCGTCGCGCCGCCAGCCACGCCCGAGCAGCCAGCCCACCGCCGCCCCCGCGAGCGCGACGCCAGCGCCCATGCCGAAGGAGGCCAGCATCACCCACGGGCGGGTCTCGGTGTGCCGCGCGGCGGGCCGCTCGTAGACCGTCCCCGCCGCTGGCCGCGCCTGCGCGGGCGCGACGACACCGGCGGGCCGGGCGGGGTCGCCGGGCCGGTCCTGCTGGGCGAG